>CACZRG010000256.1 GCA_902783485.1 uncultured Elusimicrobium sp. | reverse complement strand
GACAAAAGTTGAATACAGTTTCACCGGAGAACCAGGAAATATTTCACTGGCATTTCACAAGCGTGGCAACTGGTGGCAGAAGATTCCACTGCCTGAAGGATGCGCGCTGCTTGGACAGAAAACAAACATGGCCGCTTTCGCAGTCCTGAAAAAGATAAATGAAAAAAAATTAAGCTGTGAAGATTTAAAGACACTGATAATACGTGAGACAAAAAACACCGGCGAATGTATAGCCTCGCTTTTTGTGACAAAAGAGAATATGGATTTTCCCGCACCGGAAGAATCCGGTCTTAACGGTTTTATTCTTGTATACTCAGACCCGGCAATATCTTCCAGTGTAACGACAAAAATAATAAAACAGACAGGTAAGACATATCTTACCGAAGAAATTCTTGGAAAGAAAATCTCCTTTGGCTTTGACTGCTTCTTCCAGAATAATATTCCGCTTTTTACCGAGGCGCTTAAAGAAATGAAAGCGGCCACATTCCCATGCAGGAAACTTGTTGATCTTTATTCCGGAGTTGGTGTTATAGGAATTTCCATAGGTGACTGTGCCGAAACACTGCTTTCCGTTGAGGCTTCACCCGCCTCGGCACAGTTTGCCCCAATGAATGCAGACCAGAATGGCATAAAAAACTTCAGGCATGTATGTTCACTTACAGAGAAAGCCGATGCTGCACAGTTTGAAGGAACGGATATTCTTGTTGTGGACCCACCGCGGTCAGGACTGCATCAGAAAGTTGTGAAACATATCCTTGAGCTTCAGCCTGAAAAACTGATATACCTTTCCTGTAACCCGGTAACACAGGGCAGGGATGCGGCGCTGCTTATGGAAAAATACAAACTCTCCAGATGCGTTGGTTTTGACTTCTATCCAAATACCCCCCATGCTGAAAGCCTGATGATTTTTGAAAGGAAAAACAAATAATAAAGCATGGTATACCCAATAAAAAAGCCTCCGGTAAAGGAGGCTTTTTTTATTAAGCGTAACAGAAATTCAGGATTTTGTAGACGACCACATGGCAGCCGCCTCTGCCAATGTGCAGCTGTTATTTCTTGCAATCTCAAAAATATTATCAAGCTCACCTGAAAAAAAAGCCCCGGCAAGTATAAACGGAACTACCAGAAAAGTCTGCATGGCCAGCTGCATATAATCCAGTGCAGTATTGAACTGATATGAAAGACTATTGCGGTCTGTTTCTTCCTTCTTAAGATGTCTCTTCATACCATAAATTATATAATTTTTGCATATAAACACGCATCTGCCGGGATTGTAGCGCCGGGAAGGTTACTACCTCAGTCATTCCCTTTTAAGATGCCATATAAATTCAAGATTGCCCTTTGCGCCTTTTAACGGGGAATCGGCAAGCCCCATCTCCCGGACATCCGGCAGATTTTCCGCCAGCCATACGCGCAGTCCCGCAGGAACACTCTGCCGCGCCGCTTCGTCTTTTACTATTCCACGTCTTAAATCCTTAGCCTGAAGTTCAAACTGCGGTTTTATAAGGACAACCGCCTCGGCACACCGGGCCATGGAAGAAAAAACCGGTCCCAGAATCAGTTTAAGGGATATAAAAGATACATCAACAGCACACAGATCCGGTTTTTCCTCAAAAAAATCCGGAGTCATATAGCGCGCGTTTGTCTGCGGAATAAAGACAGTACGCGGATTATTTCTTATTTTCTCATGCAGCTGTCCTTCGCCCACATCCACTGCATATACCCGGCGTGCCCCACGTTGCAGGAAACAGTCCGTAAAACCTCCGGTGGCTACGCCTATATCCAGACATATCCTGTTCTCCGGGCTTATACTGAAAATATCGAGAGCCCCGGCAAGTTTAAGCCCTGCCCGTGAAACAAACGGGCAAGAAGACCTGGCAATGTTTATTATATCACCCTCACGCACCGGCGTACCGGCCTTATCTGCCGGTCTGCCGTTAAGCAGCACCTCTCCGGCCATTATTGCACGCAGAGCCTTCTCGCGGCTGTCGAAAAGGCGCTGATTAACGCAGGCAACATCCAGCCTTGTTTTCATTTTTCCTCTTCAAAAGGGCGGAGCTGCAGACTGCCCTCGGCATCTTTTTTGAGAATATCTATTTTCTGCCGGATATTGTCAAGCTGACCGCCTAATTCCTTGGAAAGTCTTACTCCTTCCTCAAATACTCTCAGGGCCTCTTCTATAGGCGTATTTTCATTCTCAAGCAGCAGGACTATCTCCTGAAGCCGCGCCAGCCCGGCCTCAAAACCTCCTGGCCGCACAGTGTTCTCGTTTTCTCCGGTATTTACCATAACATCTCCTGATCAGGATTGTCCTGTATTTTTCTTTTTGATTTTTTTCCGGCAGACATTATACCTTCACAATCTTTTGAAATAACAGCTGCCTGCGCCACGCCACTGTAAAATTTTAATGAAAGCAGTTCGCCTTTTTTCAGTTTAGTGGCATCTCTCACAGCTTCCCCGGCTGCATTTCTCACAACCGCATAGCCTTTCCTGAGAGGAAACAGAGGGTTTAAGGCATTCAGCTTGCCGGAAAGCAGCCTCAGCTCCGCTGTCCTGTCTCTTAACAGACGTTCCTGCGCAGTATTCATTCTTTCTGAAATATCGTCAAGCTGCCGGACCGGTCTTTCCATAAGAAGCATAGGATCTGACAGTATACGGCTTGTGGCAAGTCTTTGAAACCGGCCTCTGAGTTTTTCATAATAAACGCGCAGTCCCTGCAAAAGTCTTTTTTTAAATCCATCAACTTTCTGCAGAACTTCCTCACGGTTTTTAACAACCATTTCCGCCGCGGCGGATGGGGTTTCGGCTCTTTTATCCGCAACAAAGTCCGCTATGGTAGTGTCTATCTCATGACCGACACAGGATATGACAGGTATGCGCGATGCAGCTATGGCACGCGCCACAATCTCTTCGTTGAAAGCCCAAAGATCTTCAAGCGAGCCTCCGCCACGTCCAGCCAGTATTACGTCCATATCAGGAAAATTGTCATTCAGCAGCCTGATGGCGGCGGCTATCTCCTCTGCTGCACCTTTTCCCTGCACCAAAGCAGGAGATAGTATTACATGCAGATTGCCACCACGGCGGCGCAGCACGGAAAGTATATCTCTTATTGCCGCGCCTGAAGGAGATGTAACAATTCCAATCTGCTTCGGAAATGGTGGTATCGGACGCTTACGGGAAGCGTCAAACAGACCTTCAGCCTGCAGCTTTTTTTTAAGTTTCTCAAATTCTATCTGAAGCCGGCCAAGCCCTTCCTCCTCCAGATTCTTCACATCTATCTGGCAGCGGCTGTTATATACTGTTATGCCACCCCACACCCGCATCTGCATTCCGTTTTCAATATCCCCACGGAATGCCGGAGCAGACCACTTGTACAGAACGCAGTTTATCACTGTTCTTTCGTCTTTAAGGTCAAAATAAATATGTCCGCGGGAACTCTTTTTTACTCCCGACACTTCGCCACGTACGCACACATAGTGAAAAGAACGGGTAAGTGCGGCCTTTATCTCTGCTGTTATTTCTGATACAGAATAAACAACCTCCTGCTCTTCTCCGGGTGTGGAATAATTTTCCGGTTCTACGGATTCACTATCATATCCCCCGTCAAAACCTCCGAAACGGATCATAAGTCACTCTCCTGCGGCGTTTTTTCTGTGGAATCATCTCTGTCCGTTCCGCTGCCGGAAGATACGGCATTTTTATGTCCGGAAGATTTTTCCTGACTACCTGCGGCTGTTACAACAGCCACAGAATCCTTTTCGCCACGCAGTCTGCGAAGCCTTTTACCTATCTCTATCTCAAAACCGTTTTCCGAGGGGCGGTAGAATATTTTGTGATAAGGCATATATTCCTGTTTCACATAATGTCCGGGATAATCATGCGGATATTTATATCCTTTCCCGTGCCCCAGGGCCTCCCCGTCCCTGGAGCCGTCCCTGAGATGCAATGGCACCGGCCGCTCACGGCCACTGCGTACTTCTGCTTCTGCCTCACCTATCGCTATATATGCGGCGTTTGATTTTGGCGAGGAAGCCACATATACCGCCGCCTGCGACAGTATTATGCGCGATTCAGGCATTCCCAACACCTGCACCGCATTGAACGCACTCTGTGCAAGGACAAGCGCCATTGGGTTTGCATTGCCCACATCTTCAGATGCGCATATCAGGATACGGCGCGCGATAAAACGTGGATCCTCACCGGCCTGAAGCATTTTTGCCAGCCAGTATACTGCGGCATCAGGATCGGAGCCACGCATACTTTTTATAAATGCGGATATATGATCATAGTGCTCATCGGAACTCTTATCATAGCGTATGGAACGCCGCTGTATGGATTCCTCTGCAACAGCTATGTCTATATGTCTTGTTCCTTCCGAATCTGCCTTTGTAGTTACAGCCGCCAGTTCCAGTGCGTTAAGAAGCCTGCGGGCGTCACCGGAGGAATTATCAACCAGATATTTTTTTGCTTCCGGAGTAATATCAAGGTTAAGTTCTGAAAGCCCGTTTTTATGATGTACCGCCCTGTCCAGTATTCCTTCAAGCGCCTGTTTTCCCAATGGTTTGAATTCCACTACAATAAATCTTGAAAGCAAAGCCTGATTAATATAGAAAAACGGGTTTTCCGTAGTCATTCCTATAAGGATAATATCCCCGCGCTCAACGGATGGAAGCAGCACATCCTGCTGTGTACGGTTGAAATGATGTATTTCATCAAGAACAAGCAGCACCTTCTGTCTTTTAACTATTCCCGATGAAAGGCCTCTTGCATAGTCTATTATTTTTTTCAGGTCCGCCACTCCGGCCATAACGGCATTCAGGTCAAATGTTTTAGCGTTTGCCTTTGAGGCTATAAAACGTGCGAGAGCAGTTTTGCCACAGCCTGGAGGCCCATAGAACACAGCTGATTTAAGAGTGCCAGCTTCTATGGCCCTGCGCAGCAGCTTCCCTTTACCCAGAATATTCTCCTGGCCGTAGAATTCCTCCAAAGAAGCGGGCGCAAGCCGTGCCGCCAGAGGAATGAACGCAGACTGCTTTTCTGTCTCATCAGACATATATTCAGAATCTCCATCAGTTCTGTCAAAAAAAGAGGCATTCATTTTTCTTCTTCATATTTTCTGCGGATTTCACTGAGATGCTTAATCACAAGTTCCATTCTCTCATTTATCTTTTTCTGTCTTTCCTCTATTTTTTTTATTTTTTCCCTGTTTTTTTCAAGCAGTTCATTCAGCATCATGTTTTCAGCACATGCTTTCAGCAGGGCATAAGCAGCCGGTTTAAGTCTGTCAGTAGACCTCACCACAGGGGACGCCTCCTTTATGCGTCTGTTGGCCTCATCCTTGTACACATCCTGAAAAAGTTCCCCTATATCCTCCAGTCTGGGAAAATCATCTCCCCACAAAGTAAATATATCATCATCCGCCATACTGCGGCCTGTATTCTTTTTACCCGCAGACTTTACTTTATCAATATCAGGTCCAAAGTAACTTTTTAATTTCTCACGCTCTTCCGCAGTAAAATTATCTGCCTGTTCTTTACTGTTATCTCTGCTTCCGCTTTCCATAAGACATCTGCCGTCAGTTTTCTTCCTTTATCAGGAGATTTACTCTCTCAAGAAGATATTTCAGTCTTTCACGTATTCTCCCGCGAAGGTTTTCCATGTCCTGAACCTTAAGCTGCTCTCTTCTGCGAAGTTCCCTGAGTTCCTGTATTTTTGTCTCAAGCTCTGCCATTTTTGTGCGGAATCTTTCTTCACCAGCCGCAAGAAGTCTGTTAAGTTCTTCTGTCTCCCTGCGGGCATTTTTCCTGACTTCCGATATCTCCAGCTGCAGGTTTTTCTGCAGCACAGATATTTCCTCTTCCTTCTGTTTTTTCAGTTCTTTTTCAATCTTCTCTTTTTCTGCGCGAAGTTCATTTATCCTGGCAGCACTGTCTTGTTTTTCGCGTTCCCTATCCGCCCGTACGGAGGAAAATCTATTGCTTACAGCCTCAGCCGCCCTTGGAACAGACTGCTCCAGTTCTTCAAGCAGTTTTTCTGAAGCGGCAATGTTTTTCTCCAGAACCGCGGTATTTCTGTCGGCTTCATTCAGCTGCTCCGTAAGCTCAGAAAGTTGGTAAGCCATTGTCAGTTTTTCCCTGGCGGCAGGGGAGGCGGAGGTGCAAAGCCGGGATCCGGCAAGGGCGTTTTTGGGGATTCGGTAAGACGTTTCACTTCTGCAATCAGTTTTTCTGGCGGAGTAGGCTTGCCAAGCGATGATATATTTGAAAGCCCTCCCAGCTCAGCCAGTTTCTCCGGCTTTCCGGTAGAGAAAATTATTGGTACATTATCATTAAGCTTTCCGCGCACTGTTTCATAAACGAACATCCCGCCCCCTCCGGGGATATCCAGATCCAGAATCATAACATCGGCATGGAAGGTTTTCTGTTTTTCTATCGCCGTGCCGGCATCCTCGGCTGTCTCAACCTCGTATCCGAAGTCAGTGAAGAATTCAAAATAGAAATCCACTATTGCCTTGTTGTCCTCAACCGCTAATATTTTTTTCATATATTCTCTCCGGACTTATTATCCTATTTATATTATATTATACTTTGCAACAGCCGCATATGCCGCAGGACATGGAATTTATATAATTCTGTATATGAGCGATTTCAGGCAAACAGACAGAGAAAACTCCCTGCAGACACAAAAAAACAGATTTGGTAACAGTGAAACCGGTACAGACATGAAAAACTCTTCCGGTCTGAAAAAAAATGGCAGGAAATATGCCGCTGTTTACAGCGGAGGCAAGGACGGACACCTTGCCCTGATGAAAAAAAGTGATGAGGGCGCGGAAATATCCTGTCTTATATATATCGACGGAGGAGAGTCTCATACCGCGATGTACCATGATTTATGCAAGACAGATATTATAAAACTGCATTCGTCAAGAATGAATATACCGCTTGTAATATGCCCGGCGCTGCCGGAAATGAAAGCCGGAAGAATGCCATTG
>CACZRG010000255.1 GCA_902783485.1 uncultured Elusimicrobium sp. | reverse complement strand
GGGTAAGGTTATGCGGATTCCTTACTGGCACAAGTATTCTGCGTGGCTTTTTCAGTTCTCCGGCCACCTTCAGTATATTGGCCTCCACCCGTGTGTTCATCTGTTCTTCGCTTTCTTCTTCTGGGGGAAGAAGCTGGGCCTTTTTCTCATTCATTTTTTCCGAAATCTGGAATATTATGAAGAAAATGAAACTGAATGAAAGCCCGCCTATAGTGGCTATTTTCTTTGTGAAAAGATTCATGCCCACAACGGAAAGCAGTATTATGAATACAAACGCCAGTCCGATGGGAACATAAATATTCCCGACATGAATGTTGAAGGGAAAGTGAAAATCCCTTTTTTCTTCAGGTTTCCTGAACCGGAGAATGATTACCGAAAGGGTTGTGAAAGTAATGCTCCACAGTACGCCGAAGGCATAGGCCTCACCGATAAGAAATATATCTCCGCGGGAAAGAAGTATGGTTATAATCTGAGCGGAGGCTACCATGTTGACAAGCCTGTATGTTGTGCCATATTTGGGGTGAATGCTGCGGAACCAGTCATGCAGTATGCCATCCTCTGCCACACGGTTAAGAACACCGTTGGAGCCGAAGAACGAGGTGTTTACTGCGCCAACAAGCATAAGCGCACCGGAAAGCACTACCAGCGCCTGCATGGCCACGCGTGCTACATATGGACCTTTCAGTTCAAGCGCCAGACCTCCCAGAAGATTGTCGGCGTACTGCGCAATATGTTCCGGAGGGATTATCAGTGCGGCAAGAAATGTAACACCACCTGTAAAAAGCACGCTGAAAACGAAAATTGTTATTACGGTTTTTTTCAGATTGGGATATTTGGGGTCTTCAAGATCCCGGTAGACCTGAGCCAGGGTTTCAAGACCGCTTAGGGCAACAATGGAATGGCCGAAAGCCATTATGAAGCCTACAAGACCGGCTGCCTTGAGCCATGGAATATGTGGTGTCCAGCCTAATGCATGTTCTGTGAAAACAGGCCTGAAAGGGGGGAGCACAATGTTTCCGCGCGAGAAAAGCGTGTAAAGCGACCACCCTGCGAGAATAACTGCCACAACAGTGACAAAAGCCATTATTCTTACATTATTGTCTGAGGATTCCTGTACACCTTTTATATTTGAACGCCAGAAATATACGGTAACAATTATGGCGAAAACCACAGAGAAAGTCTGCGGGCTTACGTTCCAGTGTATTCCGGCAAAAGGGAGCAGATTAGCAAGCAGTGCGCCCAGATAAACACCGGCAGTGACTGAGCTTATTGGCCCTGTTAGTACATAATCAAACAGCAGCGCCGATACGGAAAGTTTTGCCATCACAGGGCCTATGGCCTCACGCACCACAACATAAACGCCTCCGCGCGTGAAAAGAAGACATGATTCCGTGTAAACAGCCAGCATAACACCGGCGAAAAGCATTACACCTAAAACAAACCATGGAAATGCGGCGCCGAAAGCGTTCATTGCTATGGAGCCTGAATAGTAGGCACTGGAACCGAAGTCACAGAGCACTATTGCCGCTGCTTTCCAGAAAGAAATAAAACTGAGCATTGCCGTGCTTAGGACAAAAACACGGTTGAAATGTCCGCCTGAAGCGGAACTGCCTGAAATCTGCTGATTAATATTCATATAATGTAAGATAAATTATATATATTTTATGAGGGGACTGAAAAGCCACGAATCCGTCGGAAAATAAGACCCTGAAAAAATATCTGTTATTCCTGTGCCTGCTTATATTTCAGGGAAGCAGATGATAAAGTTAAGGAATTCAGAAATCTATTTTGAAAGTGTATCGTATACAGCCTGTGAATCCTTCAGCATGGCAAGACCGGAAATGAATTTTTCCGTAAATACATAATTTACAGCTGAAAGGAAATCAAGGTGCTTCTGGAAGAATTCCGGCCTGCGCGGAACAAGGGTAAGGAGAACGGCTTTTACCGTGTTTGCTCCACCATTGTAAAAACCCTGGCGGTGTATACCTAAAACACTGTGAATATCCCTTAATTCAGGAAATTTCGCAAAAGCGAGATAAAGCCCAGAGGCATGAAGCTGCTGGGTATCACCTGATTCCTGAAAAATTTTTTCCAGTTCTTCTCCGGCAACCTCGCGTGGGACTTCCTTTTTTATTTTTTCAGACAGGAAAGCTATGGCTTCCTTTTTCCCAAATGATTCGTCAAGAAAGAATATGCTTCCCGGCGTCATCAGTGATTTAAGTGTTATATTGCTCATTGCTGACTACAACCTCATATAAATGTTATCATTTAACAATATGTACCGTCAATTTGATGAATTCTCCATAGGGGTTGACCGTGGTGGGACACTCACGCGTGTGATAGCGGTAAGCGTAAACGGAAAACATCTGCGTGAAACGCGTTTTTCCACCGCTGCGGAAATTTCATCTTTTACTGAAACACTTTCAGGGATAATAAAGGAATGGAAAGCAGTAAAGGCGCCATTGGCAATAGCCAGCCGTGGTGTTATGAGCGTTCCTGAAGTAAGAAAAAGCATAATTTCCGGAATGAAGAACAAAGCTTCATTAAAAGCTGTGATTTCAGATGCCGAGGCAGCGCATCTGTCAGCTTTTGGAGGAAGTAATGGAATTCTTCTTATATCCGGAACCGGCTCTGTGGTACTTTCCGGTGCCCCGGGAGCATACTCTATGACGGGCGGAAAAAATCCGGTTTCAGGCGACCCAGGTTCCGGCAGATGGTTTGGAAGACGCTGGCTTGTACGGCATGGCAGACTTAAAGAAAACGAATATATGGATCATGCTGAAAGTGCTGCATATGCCCGTAAATTATTTGAAGCAGCTGAAAACTGTATAAAAAAAGGTACTGCCGCATCTGATATTGAAAAATTCTGTTTTGATACCATGCAGGAAGGTGCTGAATACCTTGCCGGTCTGCTGCTGCATGTTTCTGAAGGCTTACATGGTTTAATTAAGGTAGCGGTGGCAGGGGGGATAATGCAGAATATAATGTACAGGGAAATGATTATAAAGGCATGGAATCAGATAAAAACGGAGGACTGTCTTTCTTTTTTCTCTCCTTCTGAAAGCGCAGAAGAAGCGGCAGCCAGGCTTGCATACAGGCTGCGTGATATGCCGGATCTTGAAGCCTGAAATGTCAGTATCTGTCTGATAAACCCTGAACATACATATGAAAAAAACTTTCTGTAGTATTCAGTAGTGCGGAAAAACGGAGTGGTAATGCTTAAACCTCAAGGATAATAACCTGATGATAAAATCTGATATATTTTATTTTCTGCTTTGTATTCTGTTTCCTATTCCTGTTACAATGATATACGGCATGATTCTTGAAAGAAAGCACAAGGTGTATCATATTGGAAAAAAACAGTTTGAGGATGCTTTCCCTAAAATGGCTGTAATGTATATTCTTGCAGTAGCTGCCGGAGGACTGGTGATAGAATATCACCCTCCGTATTATGCTGTCTTCGCTCTGCTTGTTGTTTCCGGTATGGCTCTTTACGCCGTGGCAAATGAAAGAAAGCTGAAGCGTAAAGCCGCCCGCCGCAGAAAAAAGCCGT
>CACZRG010000254.1 GCA_902783485.1 uncultured Elusimicrobium sp. | reverse complement strand
TGACACTGGTGTCACCACGCTCGTTGCCTGCGCCATGACACTACCTATGGCGCGCATACTTGTCGCCACATCAGCCTTCAGTTTATCAGATCTGAAATTCTGAAGGACATTTCTATTGGCCGCATAATATACGCTTATCATAGAAAGTCCCACAAATGAAAAAATCATTGTGGAAACCAGTACTTCCATTAAGGTAAAACCGGCATGCTGTTTTATATACATAATATCACTCCGGGATAGAAAGATTAAAAACAACATTCCGGCATTCAAGCGCATCTATATCGGAACTGCTGTTACAGTTTGCCCGGGACACATCATAGTACAGAGTTGCCCCCTTAAACTGCGGCATATTTTCAAGCATAAAATTCATGTAATGTCTTCCGGTTGAAAGAGCCCACACACTCTCCCCGTAAATATTCTGATTTGGCAGAAATGTGGAAATATATGACGTATCATATGCAGCAACGCTTACATAGGGCTTGAGATATTCCTGCGCAGCCCTGAACACTATAGCCGCTGATTCCCTGTTGTCTGCCCTCGCATGTGAATATTTTGTGGAAAGAATGACAGAGAAAATACCTGTAGCGGTCACAGCCGATATAAGAACGGCAACTGTCACTTCAATAAGACTTTGGCCCTTTCTTTTTTTCATAATCTCTCCGTTTTAAATATTAAAACATTTAGCGTGTGCAATCAGGAGTATTTCCTCCTAACGGTTTAGTACAGACATTATCTGCAACATAATAATACGGTGTGTTATTCCATGGATTTCTTCCTCCCATATACTGCATACAGGCACTTAGTTTTCCTCCTCCTGTACTTGCCCCACCGGCAGTACAGCTTGTACTTGAGGAATTACTCGAATACCCCCCTGTACCGTAATAAACCCGTGCTTCTGATCTATTGGCCGGTCCCCACTTCTGATTAGCTATATAATTTTTTGACACTAAATAAGGTGTAGTTCCATCCTGATACTTCTGAACTGTGCAAACAGATTTATTAGTAGGATTGTCCATCCAGCACATGGTCTGCGATGCTCCTATCATCATCATTGTTCCAAATCCGTCAGTAACACGGGATGTCGCCACAGTCTTAAAATACTGCGGAGTTCCGACACTCGCAAGTATTCCTATGATAAGAACAACTATCATAAGTTCCATAAGTGTAAAACCGGTTCTTTTTATCATATAAATATCTCTCCTTAAAAAATTATATATTAGGGCAGTAATCTCTCCCTACCTCTTTTTTACATTCTCCTTCAGATGCGTAAAAAGCAGGACTGCCAATAGTACGTACGGAAGTACAGGATTCCATATCTGAATGTGAAAAATTCCTTTTATTCGTAGTGCAATAACTTGAGGTTGCCGTACCGAAACTGTAGTAAGCATTGTTCCAGTCCATATTCGGATAATACCCATCCTTCACAAGATAATGATTTGAGCTCAGTATTTCCGCTTTGCAATATCCATCCTGGTCAGTTATATTGTTCAGACGGCATCTTTTCTGTGCCGAAGAAAGCTGAATCATAACCCCTATAGCATCTGTTCCCCTGTTAAGATCCATGGTTTTCTGCATTGACGGAACAGCAGCAGCTGATATTATGCCTACAATCAGCACCACAACCATCAATTCTATAAGGGTAAATGCCTTTCTCTGCATCATCACAACTCCTTTACATACTTCCGCCGTCCATTGACGACATTTTGAATATTGGAATAAAAATACTCATTACGAGTACACCTACAATACCACCCATACCTATAAGCAGAATAGGGTCAATCATAGCCGTAAAACGGGCAATAAACTGATTGATCTGCTGTTTATAGAAGGATGACAGAACAACAATAATATCAGGAAGCTTACCTGATTCCTCGCCCATCCACATCATCTGTGTTACCATTCCAGGGAAAATTCCGGTTTTCTTGAAAGAATCAGAAATAGAACGTCCTCCGGCAATATCAGCTTTAGCCGCTTTAAGTGCATTCTGGAAAACAAGATTTTTGGAGAACATATTCTCAAGAACTGCCACAGCATTAAGAATACTCACACCGCTACGCAGAAGTGTTGACATGGTGGTAAGCATCTGTTCAAGATTCATATTCTTCATCAGCGGGCCGACAAGCGGCAGAGAGAACATGAATTTATTCCAGTTAAGACGTCCCGCTGGTGTACTTATATATGCTTTAAGTCCCCATATAATACCAGCCAGAACAAGGATAGTGATAAGGGCGTAATGTGTCAGAAGATTTGAAAAAGCCATAACCACTTTTGTTATGGTAGGCAGCTCCATATGGAAGTCTTCAAATATTTTGGCAAAAGTCGGAACGATAAACAGCATGAAGTAGATAAGAACACCACCGGCACCCAGAGCCATGACACTGGGGTAAGCAAGTGCCGAAATGATCTTTCCCTTCAGCTCCTCCTGTGAACGCACATAGTCAGTAATCTGCCGTAGAACTGTAGCAAGCTGACCGGAAACCTCTCCGGCATGAACAAGAGAGCACCATATTTCATTAAAAACTTTAGGATGTTTTTCCAGAGCCTTGTGCAGAGTTCCACCAGCAGATACCTCTTTATACACCATACCGAGACATATCTGCATATTCTTGTTTTCGGCATGCTCGCTCAGCAGACCAAGAGCACGGACAAGCGGAATACCGCCCGCGACCAGTGTTGAAAGCTGCTCGCCGAAGAATACCATATCCGAGCCAGGGACTCTGCCATAGGCCTGTTTTTTACCTCCAATGACTATACTGCTGCCCTTTTCTTCATCTGCCTGTATAGACAGAATAAAGAAACCCTTGGACTGAAGGGCGGATACAGCTCCGTCTTCGTCATCAGCATTAATGGAACCAGTGGTAACGGTTCCCGAACTGTCCTGTACGGTATAAGAGAATCTGGCCATAAATCACCTTTTTTATTTATTAATAGTATAGCATACTTTTTGAAAAACTGCCTCAATTCCCGCTCACTTTTCTGTAACGGTTACCGAAAGCATTTCCTCAACAGTGGTAAGTCCCGCCATAACACGGCGCCAGCCACTCGCACGAAGATTCCATGCACCGCCTTTTGCGGCTTCAACAGCAAGTTTCTGAACATCTGCATCCTTATAGATGACTGATTTCATGGCTTCCGTGTTGAAATAGATTTCATAAATTGCGCGACGACCCTTGTATCCCATGTTCATGCACTTGGGACAGCCTACAGCCTTATAGAACACCAGTTTGTTAGGATCCGGAAGCGGATTAAGCATACACTCATGATTAAACTGCTCTATAACCTCCGGAGAAGGCTTGTAAGGCTGCTTGCAGAACGGGCAGAGCTGACGTACAAGACGCTGAGCCGCCATAACCAGAAGAGTGCTGGCCAGCAGGTATTTTTCAATACCCATATCCAGCAGACGTGGCACTGCTTCAAGGGCACTATTCGTGTGCAGTGTGGAAAGCACAAGGTGGCCTGTCATGGCTGCCTTGAGACAAGCTTCTGCCGTTTCATTATCACGAACCTCTCCCACGAGTATGATGTCAGGATCCTGACGCAGGAAGGAACGCAGACCGGCAGCAAATGTAAGACCTATCTGCGCTTTTATCTGCACCTGGCTTATGCCTTCCATCTTAATTTCAACAGGGTCCTCCAGTGTCATAATATTGACTTCCGGAGATTTGATTGTGTTAAGGACTGCGTTAAGTGTTGTTGTTTTTCCTGAACCAGTAGGGCCTGTAAGGAACAGCAGCCCATTCGGCGCGCGCGCTCCGGCAAGAAAGTCTGCCTTCTGTCTTGGCTCAAAACCCAGATTGTCAATCTTAAGTTCTACAGCACCTTTGTCCAGAATACGGAGAACCAGTTTTTCACCGAACACGGTTGGACATACGGAAACACGGGTTTCAATAATACGGTTCTGGTATTTGATTGAAAAACTGCCGTCCTGTGGCAGACGCCGTTCTGAAATATCCAGTTTCGAAAGAATTTTAATACGGGAAATGATAGGATCAAGAAGTTCAAGCGGAGGGGGTGTGCGTTCATACAGAACACCGTCTATACGCAGACGCAGAGACACTTTTTCATCGAACCGC
>CACZRG010000253.1 GCA_902783485.1 uncultured Elusimicrobium sp. | reverse complement strand
GTGCACTCCCGGATACGGCAGCCGAAGTGGCATTTTTTCCCCGGTTTCCCGGAAGAAAAGAGTCCCGTCTCCGCATACGCGGACATCGGCTTTTTCACTATGGCCAAAGGAAATCAGTCTGAAATTTTCATTGTCAGACAGTCCGGACAGAAATCTGTCGTCCGCATTATAGACAAGTGTTCCGTTCTTCTGAATATGTTTAAGAAGTTCGGTTTTTGTCCTGAAAACATTTTCAAGACTGCCGAAAAATTCCAAATGAGAAGGTGCTATATTGGTTATTATGCCTGCAGAAGGCTGCGCAATGGCTGCTATCTCGTCAATATCACCTATGTGGGAGGCCCCAAGTTCAAACACTCCGTATTCGTCATCTGCTGAAAGTTCAAGTACAGACAGCGGAACACCTACCTGATTGTTAAGATTGCCGGCATTGCAGCAGGTTTTCCCTTTAAGAGAGAGTATGGAACGCACCATTTCCTTTGTGGTGCTTTTTCCATTTGAGCCTGTCATTGACACAACAGGTATGTCAAAACGCTTGCGGTGCCACGTTGCCAGACGCTGAAGTGCTTTCAGTGTATCGTCAGTCTCAACAACACAATCAGGCATTTTGTCTACGGGAATATCAGCAGCAGCTCCTGTTCTTATTATCCACCCTTTTGCCGCGGGAATTGTTTTCATAAGAATTTCAGGCGAGGAAGCATCAAAGGAAGCACCTTTAAGTGCCCAGAAGAAATCACCCTCTTTTATTTTGCGCGTATCAGTAACAAAGGAATCAAAAACTGTTTCCGGTGAACCTTTTATAATATGACAGCCTGCCACTTCAGCAAGTTTTTTCAGATTTATCTCAAGTTTCATTTCCAGCCCCTTTCCGCCAGCGATTTTTCAGCTTCTTCAGTGTCACTGAAATGCAGTGTTTTTCCCTGAACAAGCTGATAATTCTCATGGCCTTTTCCGGCTATAAGCACAATATCTCCGGGACCGGCGGAAAGAACGGCTTTACGTATTGCCGTTTCCCGTCCCGGGATTATTTCATAATTATTGAAAACACCTTTTATTCCGTTTTCTATATCCGTGAATATCTGCTCCCTGTTTTCATAACGGGGATTATCATCCGTGACAAATACAATATCACTGTTTTCACAGGCAGCACGGCCCATGGGACCGCGTTTTGTACGGTCCCTGTCCCCGCCACAACCGAATACGGTAATTATTTTCCTGTGCGGAATACGCCGGAGATTCTGCAGCACATTCAGGAGCGAGTCCGCAGTGTGCGCATAATCAACAAATATATTGAAATTCTGTCCCTTTTCAATTCTCTGCAGCCGTCCAGGGACACTAACCAGTTTTTCCGCACCTTTCACAGCTGTTTCCATATCAATACCCCCGGAAACTGCGGCTGAAACCGCTGCGAGGGCATTATGGATATTATACATGCCGGGCAGGGAAATCCTTAACGGGCGGCTCATTCCCCGCGCATGAAGAATGAAGGAGGAAAACTTTTCTTCAAGCCTGATCTCATCTGCCCGGAAATCTGCCTCATTGTAAATTCCGTAGGTTACGGGAGTCATGCCAAGGGAACGTATTATTTTAACAAGTTCAGGTGCTGTCTCGTCATCGGCGTTTATGACAGCAGCACCGGTCCTGCTGCTGTTTGCGGCAAGCAGTTCAAACAGATGAGCCTTGGCAGCGAAATAATTCTTCCTGTCCTTGTGAAAATCCATATGATCACTCTGAAGATTTGTAAAAACTGCAGAGTCAAAACATACATCTTCAACACGGTTTAAAGCCAGAGCGTGCGAGGAAACTTCCATGACAGCAGAATGACAGCCTGCTTTAAGCATTTCAGAAAAGAGGCTGTGCAGTGTGTGTGCAAAAGGTGTTGTATTTATGGCCTTTCCTATTGTTTTCCCGTCAGCCCGGTACGCGAGAGTTCCAGCAAGACCGGGATGTTCACCGGCCTCCTCAAGTATTTTTTCCAGAATACAGGCGGATGTGGTCTTGCCCTTTGTGCCGGTAATGCCAAAAACACGCAGCCTGCGTGATGGATTGTCATAAAATTCCGCAGAAACAGAGGAAAGAACCCTGTAAATATCCTGTACCTGCAGCAGAACTGCTTTTCCGCTGTATGTACTGATTATATCATCCGGAATATCCGTTTCCGAAAACACCGCTGCTGCACCTTTTTCCAGTGCCTGTTTTATGAATGTGCTTCCATCCGCGCGGGAACCACGCAGGGCAAAAAAAAGAGAGCCTGATATCACCTCACGGGAATCATTGGTTACCTGCGTGACAGCACAGTCCCGTGGAATACTAATTTTTCTGTTCTTAATCAGTTGAGAGAGTTTTTTCATTTTATCAGATATCCGCGGGAATATGCTTTATCTCAATTATTTTTCTTACCATATTGGCATATGCTGGCAGGGCCGACTGCGCACCGAAACCATGTAATTTCTTTTCCGGATGATCGAAAATCACAAGTATTGTATATTTTGGTTTTTTATAAGGGAAAAAACCTGCGAAGAGAGCATTATTGGAACCTTCAATATAACCTCCCCCCCTCTTTTTGGTACGCATTGCCGTGCCTGTTTTACCAGCCAGGATATATCCCTTTATTTTAGTGTCTTTTCCGGTTCCGTTATCCATAACACCGCGAAGCACCTTGCGCACTTTTGCCGAAGTTTCCTCAGATATTACACGTACAGGATCTTCTTTTTCGGGGATAAAATCAGTCTCGCCGTTTCTGTACGCCACGCGGTCAACTATGGAAGGCCTGTTGTAAAGTCCACCATTTATCAGTGCTGAGTAGGCAGTAACAAGCTGAACAGGTGTCACCGATATTCCATGACCGTATGAAATTGTTACAAAAAGCGTTACGTCCTCCTTGTATTTTTTAAGTGGCCTCATTATGCCAGCGCTTTCTCCGGGAAGTTCTATTCCGGTTCTGCGCCCGAAGCCCAACGCTTCAAGATATGGATAAAATCTGGCAGCGTTCATCTTTGTGAGTACAAATTTCCCTGTGCCTATGTTTGAAGATGTCTCGATAACACGCCGCAGGCTAAGGTCAGGTTCTTCAGGGTGATTGTGATCATCACGTATCCAGAATTTTTTCAGTTTCCACGGCTCTGATTTTCCGGCACCCACATGAATTATATCGTTCTCGGTTGCGCTTTTGCTGTCCAGCAGTGCGGCAAATGCAACAGTCTTCAGGGTAGATCCGGGTTCATAAGCGTTCTCTACAAAAAGATTCTGTCCGGGAGTTGGTTTGGAAGTTGCCATGGCAAGAATGCGGCCGGTGTCACATTCCTGTACTATCATCATTCCTGCATCCGGATGTACCTTGTCTTCCCAGGCAGCCATTATCTCCTGGGCGGCTTTCTGAAAATTCCTGTCAATGGTTACATAAAGATCACGGGGTGCATTTTCATCTGTGCCGTTAAGCGCCAGTTCCGGCGTCTCAAGAATATCAATTTCCTCTTCCGTAGCGCCCAGGTATTCCTCATATTTCTTTTCCAGTCCTGACAGGCCGGTAAACTCATTCCTCATGTCGTTTCCGCGGTAATTCGCAACACCTATGGTATCAACAGCTATATTGCCAGGATGGGAACGGGAAATTCTTGGATTATAGTTAATTGCGTCAAATTTTTCTCTGGTTTTAAGCGATTTGAGTTTAGCAAACTGTTCTCTGTCCGCCGAGGAAAGAGGTATGCCTTTCTGCGAAGAGGCAAGTCTTTCTCCAACAGTGGCACTTTTGCGGTTAAGACGGTAGCTGCGGTCTATGCCGAGTATTTTAAGCGTTTTATCTATCAGTTCATCGCGTTTTTCCGGATCCGGAGGAAATTTGTCACGGTTCAGTCTTATATCATAAACTATTTCGTTTCCTGCTATAAGTGTTCCGTCGGAAGAATATATTTTTCCACGCTCATGCCGTACTGTCTCCATTGGATGTGTAGTTCTGTCTATCTCATTCCTTACATAAGTCATCAGATGAACATACTTTTTGTTCCTGCGGCTGAGAGTGCGTTCGTATTCTTTTTCCTCTTCTTCGGTAAGAGCGCTTTTGCGTATCCATGTAAAAAAACTGCGCAGGCGGCTTTTTTTGTCCTGTTCCTCATCATATTGTTTTACCTGATGTGAAGTTATATATTCGGTATCTTTTAATTTTTCCTGATTTACCGGAATATGAGGGAATATTCCCTGCAGATATATCATTCTTAGCGTAACGGCTGCTACCCATATGGCAAGCAGGAAAAAAACATGTTTGACCCTGTTTTCCGCACTTTTCATGATTTTATTTTCTGCTGCTTGCAAGCGCCACAATATCCGATCCGCTTCCCCCGTTTTCCGTGGCATTTTCATCGGCAGGCATATCCGAAACAGGAATCTTCACCATATGATATGAGGAAGCTTTTTCAGAAAGCCTGTCGGCAATGGAATGGCGGAGTCTGTTCAGCCTGTCATTCTGACTGTGAACCTTTTCCTTGTTCTTGAAAACGCTCTGCGTGTAAAAATTCACACGGTTTCCTGCGGTTATGTATACCATGGCAATTATTACCGCAAAAGCAATAATAATAAAGGGTTTAAAACTGTTCATAAATTCCTCTGTTGTTTTTTTCTATAACGCGCAGCTGTGCGCTTCTTGCCCTGGGATTGAGTTTTATTTCCTCTTCCGTGGGCAGCACGGCCTTTCCTGTTATTTTTTTCCAGGTTCCTGTTCCGACAAGGCTGCTGAACAGATTCTTTACAAGTCTGTCCTCTGCGGAATGAAAGGTTATAACAGCAATTCTGCCACCTTCCTCCACAAGCCCGGCAAGCGTTTTTATGCCTTTTTCCACATTTTCAAATTCACTGTTTACCGCTATGCGCAGCGCCATAAATGTTTTTGTGGCGGGATGGACTCTGCCTGTTGAACTTCCCGTTCTCCTGCCGTAAAAAGAAGGTACTGTTTTTTCTATTATACCTGCTAACTGCGTTGTGGTTTTTATACGCTCAGATTTTCTTGCCTTTTCTATGGCTTTAACTATTCTGCGCGAATTGTTTTCGCCACACATACGGAGAATTTTCTCTATCTGATTCCCGGGCCAGTCATTTACCAGTTCCTCTGCGGTAAAACGCGAGGAAAGGTCAAGACGCATATCAAGCGGGCCTTCTCCCTTGAAAGCGAAGCCTCTGGATATCTTGTCATAGTGAAGCGAGGAAACACCAAGATCCAGCAGCACTCCGGCAAGGGAGTTTATCCCTTTTTCCGGCAGAAGCCTGTATGCTTCCGCATAGCTTCCGCAGAGAACCTTTGCCCTGTCCCCGTAAGATGCGAGGTTTGCCGTGGCTATGGTGGCCATTTCGGGATCTATATCGGTTCCCACAATCTTTATGCCCGGTCTGGCCTCAAGAAGCAGTCTGGAATGTCCTCCCATGCCTATTGTGCCATCAAAATAAACCCCGTCACGCACAGCAAGCATGGAAACTGTTTCCCCGGCAAGAACAGGGATATGACTAAATTCTCCCCCACTCATCTGTCTGTACCCTTGTTTCTCTTCTGTTTTACGGCTTCTGCCTTTGCCTTTCTTCCGGCTTCATATTCATCCCGGTCGCGTATTACACCGTGATCATTTACTCCCACATATACAATATTTCTGCCGAAGCCCGCTTCTTCAAGATGATCCTGGCGGAAAAGAATACGTCCCTGATCATCAAGAAAAAGTTCAAAACAATTACCGAAGAAATATTCATCGTCGAATTCATCTTCCGAAACACCGAAACGGCTTAAATACTGCGCAGGATTCTCTTTTACCCTTTCCCATTGTGACGGAAAAAAGAAATACAGCTCGCGCAGTCTGCCTGTCGGGGATTTGGCAATGATTACCGAATTGGCATTTTCAGCCCGCAGAGTCTCACGGAAGGCAGCAGGAAAGAAGGATCTCTTTTTTGAGTCCACAACTCCTGAATAGTGTCCGATGAGACTTGTAAACATATATATATCTTATAAAAAGAAATTAATCTTTTCAACCATTTTAAGCCATTTTACACCACTTTAAACCACACTAATATTATTTTAGCAGAAAATGGAGAAATTTCAAGTGACAGTAATAAAAATTCTGTTTAAAGGTTAACAGACAATCCTGCGCGGCTGATTCAGACAGGCATATTATAAAACGTATCACCTTGTACCACTGAAATTAAGGACTACCGTCATGCTGGATTTATTTCAGCATATCTACGGCTAATGAGATAATGAAGCAGGTTCAGGACGGCGAAGTAATAACAGAGCCACCTTCCTGGTCAGCGCTGCTGTGCCTTTGCAGCAGCAAGGCTGTATCGCCAGTTTGATTCAAGCGTTTTAAGATTCTGCGAATAGGCTATGGAAAGAGCCTGATCAATGGTAAAACCATTTTTTATATTGTTGCAGAAATTATAGAAGGCCCTGCTGCCTTTTACATTCATAAGATATTTGGTAAAACTGTATGACTGCGCATACCACAGTCTTATATTATTTTCGTCAGCACCGTCCAGGTCGTCAATAAGTATAAGGTCTGATAGTCTGTATCCGGCTCCGTTCTGTATACGCTTGAGGTTATC
>CACZRG010000252.1 GCA_902783485.1 uncultured Elusimicrobium sp. | reverse complement strand
TGCCTTCAAGCAGCTCTGCCATTGTAAAATTTCCATCAGTGCCGGCTTCATATCCGCGGCGTGGCATACAGAAATCCATACCGCGGATTATTTTAAGGTATTCATACGGGGCATAATGCTGTGCCATGCCGGAAAAATTTCCTGCCGCGAGACAGCCATTGTAAATTTCCGTCCGGTTGATAAATTTCAGTATCTGCCATGGCTGTGCCTTTTCCATGCCTTTTCCATAATCCAGGTAATAAGGGGCCTTTGGGTAAGACAGCAGCGCAAATTCTTTTTGCGGAATATCCCTTTCTTCCGGCATTCGCAGTTGTGGAACAGGCTTTTTTTCAATTCCGGAAAAACGTTCCGCACCATCCTTTCCGTAGAGCGCTTTCAGTCCCTCCCTGAAATGCAGTCCCATGTAAGAAGTTTCCATTCCTTTTTTTATTCCTGTGAAAGAATATACTGTTTTCCCATCTTTAAGGAAATAAAACGCCGGAGATTCTGCTTTATCCAACGTTGTCATATCCTCATAGGAAAATACTGAATAAATCCTGTCTATGGGAAATGAATCAAGCCAGGCCTGCTGCCACTGCATACTGAAACCATCTGCAACCACTGTTCCCAGTTCCCAAAAAACACGCCTTAGCCATACGGATTGGGATATTTCCCACAGAGAATCCAATGCACTGCCCCAGTATCCTGTTACGACAATATGCTCTCCTCTTTCAAGTCCTGTATCTGTTATGGCGAGGATTTTTCCCCTGTTTTTTAACGCGTATGCGCGCCAGCCCTTTTTGCCACCAGACTGGTCTTCATATTTTTCCGGCAGGGGAATTGAATATACATCTTTATATTTTTCCCGTAATTCATAAGCCTTCTGTGGCATTCCCGCGTTCATGTATCTTTTCTGAAGAATACGGAGATACCAGCTTATTGATGCTTTATCCGATAGACGCGCCGTCTTTTCTTCAAGTGTTTTTTCGAATAAGGCAAGATGTTCTGCTTTTTTTGCATAGGAAAGCATATCCAGCATATAGTCTATGTCCTTTTCCGGGTATTTATGAAGTCTTCGCTTTGTGAAATCCTTTTTTTTAAGATTTGCAGCGTATTCAGCGAAGTTTTTTTCTGAAGAAAAATCCCGATTATTTTTATTATATATGCCGTATTCTTTTGTGCTGAAAGGACAACGGTCAAGCAGGTCGTCTGCGGGAAAATTATAGTCAGAACTGGTTACAGACTCTTCACATATATGCTGGCCGGAACTGAAAGGGGCTTCGCTTTTGCGCTGTACGATATTATACATTCTGTCCGTAAGTGTGTATAATTTCCGTGTTCTTGGGGAAGGCTCTGTCCATGAAACAGCCTGTCCTGATATGTCGAAAACAATATTTCTTATCATGGTCCGTCTTTCATTAATAGTGAACGGCTCAAGATTATTCTTCATTCTCTGCGGAATTTCCCCTGTGGGAGAGCAGTCCTGTTCTTTTTCCTTCGTTATTATCAGTTTCAGGATATTGTTTATTTTTGTGTCTGAAGAGTATTTTTGGAGAATTGTTTTGTCAGCGCAGTAAAGAACACCATGGTCAATAACAAAACTATCCACAAGAGCGTCGAGGTCATTGTCAGGTATTATGCCCTTAAGCCCGTCAAGGCTGAAAACAAATGTATAAGGAAGCTCATTATATTCGTAATATCTGCCGGCTTCTCCGGAATTTTCTGTGGCGCAACATGGAAAAATCATACTGAAGCATAACACAGACACTGCGTAAAGGCGGTGTAAAACAGTCTTATTGGTTTTCATATTATAAATATATCAAAATAAGTATGGCTTTCATTTTTAAAGGAAAAGGTTATATAATTATTTAAAAGTTTTATACATCATGGAGGATGTTATGAAATTTAATATTTTAGCCGTGGTTCTGCTTGTTCTGTCATCTGCGTCATATGCAGCTGACGAGACAGTGGTAACACAGAAAGATACAAAATCCTTAAGTGTGACAATTTACAATCATGGTACAGGCCTTGTAAAAGATACAAGAACCGTGCCGCTACGCTCCGGCAGGAACACATTGTCTTTTGCCGGAATTTCTGCACATATACAGCCTGAAACAGCGCTTATAAGCGGAAACGGACTGCGCGTTCTGGAGCAGAATTTCAATTTTGATCTGCTTTCCAGAAACTCACTCCTTCAGAAATACACAGGCAGGAATATAAAAGTAATAACCACGAATCCGGCTACCGGAGCGGAAAAAACAGAAACAGCCAAAGTGCTTTCGGCGGACAATGGCCTTATCCTTAAAATAGGTGACCGCATTGAAACTGATTTTTCCGGCAGACTTGTATTCCCGGATATTCCAGCCAATCTGCGTGAAAAACCAACTCTTACAATGGATATTTCTGCAAATGCCGGCGGAAAGCAGGATCTGCAGCTTACATACCTTACTTCCGGGCTCACATGGAAAGCTGACTATGTGGCAAAAATGAACAAGACGGAGACAGCTGTTGATTTAAGCGGCTGGGTAACGCTTACCAATACTTCCGGCGCTGATTATGAAAACGCTGATATTCAGTTTGTCGCAGGCGAGGTAAACCGCGTTAAGCCACGCGCATACGGTGTCAGAATGATGGCGGCCAAATCCGCAATGAATGATATGGTGGCAGAGCAGGCCATGGAAGAAGAATCGCTTATGGATTATCATCTTTACTCCCTCGGCAGAAAAAGCAGCATAATGTCAAATCAGACAAAACAGCTTGCTCTTCTTTCGGCATTTTCCGTCCCTGCAAAAAAAGAATACAGGTTTGACAATATTGTAAATTCCTACGGTTATGGCCCCAAAATTTACAAAAGCCGCAGCGCCTCGGTAAAGCTTTCATTTGAAAATTCAAAGAAAAGCAATATGGGAATGCCTGTGCCGGCCGGAACGATACGGGTATATAAAAACGACTCCAAAGGACGTGTTTTCTTTGTAGGAGAGGATAGTGTAAGACATACTCCGGAAAATGAAAAAATTAATCTCACCCTCGGCGAGGCTTTTGATGTAACTGCAGAAGGCAAAGAGACCGCTAATACCAAAACGGGAAAGAATTCATGGGATGCCTCTTATGAGCTTGTTTTCAAGAATGCTACGGAAAATCCTGTAAGCGTTGATTATTATCAGACATTCCCCAATCAGTGGACAATAAGCGGTTCCGATATCGGAAAAAAAGAAACTTCCACGCAGAACAAATGGACAGTAAAAATCCCGGCCAAGGGAAAAACCGTGCTCACATATAAAGTAAAAATCAAAGGACGCGACTGATATTGTTTCATAAAGTGCTGAAAAAGGAAAGGCCTGCCTGTACGGCAGGCCTTTTTATCTGGCAAAATACCAGGTTTATAAAACATACTGAATGCCATCTCCGGCAGATATAGATTTATATTTATAAAAAAATTGTAAAATATATTTAATCCGGCATGAGGAGACAGATATGACATACTTTCCGTTAAAAGAAAATTTCCGTTACACATATAAATTCACAAGCAGTGATTTTGAGGGAGAGGCTACAGTTTACATAGATATACTTAAAACAGAAAAAATTGATGAAACGGTAAAGGCTTCAGCCAGAATGACTTTCATTCTCCGTGATACGCATACTACTGATTTTGAGATAGTAAACGACGGCAAATGGGTTTATTCTACGAATGGAATAGTAACAGGCGGACGCAAGGAATTCCCCGTTCCTCCTGTTGAGGGCGGCAAATGGGTTGAATCCCCAGATTCCTGCCGTATACAGACTCTTTCCGACACAAAGGAAACCGCAGCAGGTAAATTTGAGAACTGCATGAAAATTGTAACATTGATAGCGGACGGAGACGGTGGCGCCGCAATGCGCTGGTACGCGCCCGAAACAGGTCTTGTATACGAAGATTATCATGCCGAGGACAAACAATGTGAATTGGAACTCGTTGGATACGGACCGCTTGAAACAACCGAAGAGAAAAAATAAAGAAGAAAATAAAATGCTTACACCTGTAATTAAAGAAATACTGAACAGAACCGAAGCCATGCCGGGCCTGAAAGTGCGCGGCTGGGTAAAGACACGCCGCGACTCAAAAGCATGTACATTCGCAGAAATAAACGACGGTTCCTGCCGTGCCAATCTGCAGGCAGTGTTCCCGAATGACAATGCGGAAATAAATGCTGAACTTGAAAAAGTGACGCCGGGCTGTTCCGTTGAACTAATGGGCGATCTTGTCCCCTCCCCCGCAAAGGGCCAGAAATTTGAGCTTTCAGTAAAATCCATAAAAGTTCTCGGTCTCTGCGACCCGGAAAAATATCCTATACAGAAAAAGAAAACTTCTGACGAGTTTTTGAGGACAATAGCTCATCTGCGGCCCCGCACCAATAAATATGCGGCAATGCTGCGCATACGTTCCGAACTTGCCCATGCCATACATACATATTTCCACGACAAGGGTTTCTGCTATGTGCATACGCCGATATTTACCGCTTCGGACTGCGAAGGAGCAGGTGAAGTTTTTACTGCCAGCGCTTTTGATTTCTCGTCTTTGGCAAAACTGCCAAAAAATGACAAGGGCGAAATAGATTTCTCCAGGGATTTGTTCGGAAAGCAGACATATCTTACGGTTTCCGGACAGCTTGAAGGCGAAACCCTGGCAACGGCTCTGGGCCGCATTTATACTTTTGGCCCCACTTTCCGTGCTGAAAACTCAAATACATACCGGCACTGTGCGGAATTCTGGCAGATAGAGCCGGAAATGGCCTTCTACGAACTTGAAGACGATATGGATCTTGCGGAGGATTTCATAAAATCCATAACAAAACATATAATTGAAAAAGCCCCGCAGGATCTGGAACTTTTCGCAAAATTCGTAGAACCAAAACTGATGGAAAGCCTTAAAAACATCACGGATAATTCTTTCCAGAGGCTGCCTTATACCGAGGCAATAAAACTGCTGGAGCCGGAAAACAAACGTTTTGAAGTCAAGGTCTCCTGGGGAGTTGACCTCAACTCCGAGCATGAGCGTTTCCTGGTGGAACATTATTTCAAAAAGCCTGTCATATTATATAACAAGCCGAAGGAAGTCGCTGCTTTCTACATGAAACTGAATGATGATGGTAAAACCGTGCGCGGCATGGATGTGCTTGTGCCGCGCATAGGCGAGATTATCGGAGGCAGTGAACGCGAAAACCGCCTTGAAGTGCTGGAACAGAAAATGCAGGAAAGAAAAATGGACATGGCCCCATACTGGTGGTTCCTGGACCTGCGCCGTTTCGGCAGCGTGCCTCATTCCGGCTTCGGGCTTGGGTTTGAGCGCATGATGATGCTCATAACAGGAATTTCAAACATACGCGATGTTACGGCATATCCCAGAGTACCAGGGTACGCAGAATTCTGAAAACAGAACCATGCCGGTCCGGGGAATATATGTGCCCCGGACCGCAATAAAAAAACTCCGGTATACGGAGTTTTTTTATGCCTGCAAAACAGTTCCATTAATTCTGTTATAAACAAGGTTTTGCCAATCCCGCATATAAGCAAAAAAGAGCATATAAATGGAAAAGAATATAGTTGTATGCAATAAGCCCTGCCGCATAATCATGCTGATCGGTCACGGAAAAGGCGGCTATTCCTATCTGGCAGAATATGATGGCAGACAAGCGGTGCTTAAGCAAATTCATCATGAAAAGTGTGATTACTATACATTCGGGAATAAAATTTTAGCGGAACAAAATGATTACCAAAGATTAAAAAATGCAGGCATACGTATTCCAGAAATGCTCGCAATAGATATTGATGCAGAACGCATTGTCAAAGAATATATAGATGGCAGCACAATATACGAGCTTGTAAAGAAAGGCATATCTGTTCAGGCTTATATTGAGCAGGCACGAATTATTGCAGGGAAGGCCAGGTCAGCTTCACTGAACTTAGACTACTTTCCTACTAACTTTGTAGTGAAAGACGGCATTCTCTGGTACATAGACTATGAATGCAATGAATACATGGACGAGTGGAATTTTGAAAACTGGGGAATAAAATACTGGTCCCGCAGCAAAGAGTTTTTGGAACATGATGCAGGAATTACGTCTGTTTCTTCCGGCAATATCATAAGCTGAATCTCCGGCAGCTGTTTGTGTTAGTCTGTGCTCTTTTATATATGTCATATAATGAAATGCAGGAATACAATAAATGGGAATAAAGCTTATGCTTTGGCATTGATTTCCCGTTAACCGCAACTAAGATATTTAGAGGAATTATGAGCAAAAAAGGCGAAGAGGCAAAAAAACTGTTTTTGAACGGACATAACTGCGCACAGGCTGTATTGTGCACGTTTGCGGAAGATTTGGGCATGGAGCAAAGTGCTGCCCGTTCTGTGGCGGCCTGTTTTGGCGGAGGATTAGGCGGGCAGCGCGAGGTATGCGGGGCAGTAAGCGGAATGTGCATGGCATTGTCATTAAAATATGCGCCTGAAAACCCGGTATGCCATGAAGAAAAAACGGAATTTTACAGGCTCATTCAGGAGGCATGCGGACGCTTCAAAGAAGAAAACGGTTCTATTATCTGCCGTGAGCTGTTAGGCCTGCCTGCTGGAACACAGCCTTCTGCCCCTCAGCCGCGAACAAAGGAGTATTACAAGAAACGCCCCTGCCCTGAAAAGGTTAAAAGCGCTGCCGACATTCTGTACAGCTATTTAAAAGATAATAATACTGACAAGTGATTGTTTTTACAAAAAACGGACTGAAATAAAAACAAAGAGTGCAAATAAATTAGTATGGACTTTGGGAATTTGATTAAGAAATAGCAGATTATTTATGGTAAAATAAATTTAGTTAATGTTAAGTAATATTATGTAATTTTATGGAACAAAATAAAATTGACGAAGCAAGCCTGGCAAATGCCCGGCGGCTGTACGAATCGGGCGATATTAAAAACATAGAAACAGGCACAACCAAAGGCCTGCAGCAAATACATTCTTATTTGTTCCAAAAATTGTACCCGTATGCAGGGCAAATCCGTGAGAAAAACATCTCTAAAGGCTGGTTCCGTTTTGCTAATTGTCTGTATCTAAAAGAGGTCCTAAAAGCTATTGATAAAATGCCGGAAAGCACTTTTGAGCAGATTATTGCAAAGTATGTGGAAATGAACATCGCCCACCCGTTTATGGAAGGCAATGGGCGTTCCACACGCATTTGGCTTGACCTTATCCTGAAAAAGAACTTGGGCAAGGTAGTGAATTGGCAAAACGTGGACAAAGACCTTTATTTACAGGCTATGGAGCGCAGTCCGGTTAATGACCTGGAACTGCGCGCCCTTTTAGAGCCGAATCTGACTGATAAAACCGAAGACCGTGAAGTAATCTTCAAAGGCATTGAACAGTCATATTATTACGAAGGTTACGGTCAAGGCAAATAAATTTTTACAACAATAGAAAATCCGGCCGTTACTGAGTTGTTTTATCACAAACAGTAAGATTACTGCCTGGCTAATTCTAAATACTATTCTTCATTTGCGGTGAAAATTCCGTATTTTGGCAGGCTTGTTTTAGCAGAAGATGCTATTTGTTATAATTTGTCATTTCCGTCTTTGCTGTTTAAAGACTCTGCCTGCCTGTCATCACAGGTACCGCTTTTCATGCGGTTTTCATCTTCACTGGCATCTGCCTGGCTGCCTTCTGAAATTTCTGTTTTTCCGGTCTCTTTGGGATTGCAGGTTTTATCAGGGACTGCCTTTGCCTCATCTTCATTTGTTTCCCCCTTCATGGAAATAAACAGATGATCCCCGGCGCCAGCCCTGTTTAATATGCGGCTTACGGAATTGAAAATGCTTATTTTTGATTCCAGGTAGATGCCGGTGTTTATAATATGTATCATTGGGGCAAGTACCAGCGTAAAAATTGAAAAGCCGACGATATTCCACAGCTGAGGGGCAAAGCCCACATGAATTGATGTGCCAGCAATTTCCACTGCAAAAATACCAGGGATAACTGACTGCAACACGGCACTGATTATAAATACAGTTCCTATGAAGAACCTGTATCCGCGCGAAGCAGCAAAAGCGAGTTTGAACGCAGGCCTGAGAGAAAGTTTTTCATCAGCCGCGAAATACATGGACAGACTGAACAGAATATAAAACAGATATCCCGGCAGCAGCATAAGAGAAAGTCCGCTGAAAAAGCCTGCCGCGAAAGCGGAAACAGTAATCAGGGAATTAATATAAAAACGCAGCGATTTGAAATCATAAATGGACTGAAAGAAAGGTTGCTCCGCGCCGGAAAGCAGTTTTATAAAGAACAGATTTCTGGCTATATGCATGGGCGCAAGTATAAAAAATGTGAACAGTCCGGTAATAAGCAGGTTACTGCCTGAAAGTATCAGAATAACAGCCGGTGTGGCTTCAAGAACAGAGAAGAATATTACAGGCAGAATGAGCCGCGTGAAATTGTCGCAGTACTGATCCCAGACCGGGAGCAGGAATTTCTTTGAAAGATAGATGAAAGAGTATTCCTGGCCTTCCATGATTAATTCAATATCTTCCGCTGTTCTCATGCGCATCAGGAAATCCGCTGTTTCTTCAGAAAACAATGGTACGGGCTTTATATTGTTTTCTGCGCTTTTTTTGTTTTCCGACGCACTGTCAGTTTTATCCGTGCTTTCATTTCTTTCAGCAATATTTTCAGAATAAGTGTCAGAATTATCAGCTGCGTTAGTATCTGCAACAGTGTTCTGTTCTTCTTCCTGCGTATTATTTTTTTCTTCCTGTGGTTCTTCAGCCATTAATTCTTATTCTCCGTTGCTGCAGCCTCATTGTAAAGACTGCCAGCCATGAATGAACTTCTTGCGAGAGGCTGGCTCATAACTGCCTTGAAACCGAATGAAAGGGCGGTTTTCTTCCATTCAGTAAATTCCTCCGGCGTATAATATTTTTTTACAACATGATGCTGATTTGACGGGGCAAGATACTGCCCAAGCACAAGCAGGTCGCATTTGTTTGCAATCAAATCCTTAAGTGTCTGCCGCAAATCGTCCTCTTTTTCGCCAAGACCGAGCATTATTGCGGATTTTGTGAGAATGTCCGGCCTCAGTTCTTTGGCAGTGCGCAACACTTTCAGCGAACGCTCATACTGTGCGCCTATGCGGGCTTCGCCATAGAGGGCCGCAGGCATTTCTATATTGTGGCCGAGAACGTCTGGGGAGGCGGCAAGCACAATCTTCAATGCTGTTTCCTTTCCGGCAAAATCTGGTATAAGCGGCTCCGTTTTTATGCCGGGGCAATACTGTTTTATAAGCCGGGTGGTTTCTGCGAACTGCCATGCGCCGCCATCCGGCAGGTCATCCCTTGTGGGTGATGTGTACACAACATATTTCAGATTCCATTTGCGGCAGAGTTCCGCAGCGTGGCGCGGTTCATCAGGGTCAGGCGGCAGCGGCGGCCTGTTTTTTGTTACTGCGCAGAATGCGCATTTGCGTGTGCAGATGTCGCCAAGAATCATGAATGTGGCTTCGCCCTCAGAAAAACATTTGCCCTTGTTCGGGCATTTTGCCTCGTCGCATACAGTGTGCATTGCCTTTGTATGCAGATCACCTGCGGTACCTGTGGCGCAGGCACCGCGCAGGCTTATCTTGTTCTGCCTTACTTCATCAATAATCCATTCCGGGTATTGCATAATACTGATTTTTGTTTTATGGGCTGAACTGAAATCATTGTCTGTGTTCTGCCGTACATATTACAGCAGAACACAGACAGATGTTTTTACAGGTCCAGTTTTATTTTTAGTTCTTTCAGCTGGCTCTCGTCCAGTTCGGACGGTGCCTCGCTGACCAGGCATGAGCCGCTTGTGGTTTTTGGGAATGCGATAACATCGCGTATTGAATCCGTACCGCAGATTATTGCCATAAGACGGTCAAAGCCGAGGCCTATGCCTCCATGCGGAGGACAGCCGTAATCCATGGCCGTGACAATCATTCCGAAGCGGCGTCTGGCTTCTTCCTTGCCATAGCCCATGTGTTCAAACACTTTTTCCTGAATGTCCCTGCGATGGTTTCTCACAGAGCCTGAGCCTAATTCCGTGCCGTTTAGCACCAGGTCAAACTGGCAGGATTTCACATTTGCCGGGTCTGTATCCAGTTTGGAAATCTCCTCCGGCAACGGAGCGGTGAACGGGTTATGCGTAAATGTGTATTTGCCTGTTTCCGGCACAAGTTCCAGAAGCGGGAAATGGCGTACCCACAGGAATGCCCATTTTTTCACCGGCTGCGGTTTAAGTGTCTTTATTATAAATGTTCGTACTGCTCCAAGAGATGGGGCGGCAACTGCGGCCTTGTCCGCAGCAATGAAGACAGCATCTCCGTCCTTTACTTCCATTCTTTCGGCAAGGGCTTTCTGCTCTTCTTCGGTTATGAATTTGAGCGTAGGGGATTCCCATTTGCCGTCCTTGTAG
>CACZRG010000251.1 GCA_902783485.1 uncultured Elusimicrobium sp. | reverse complement strand
ATACGTATAACAGACAGGGCACCTTTTCCTGGCGCTGTAGCCGGTGCTATTACTGTTTTTGATATGTCGGGAAGCTGCATATAAATATGACAGCGCGGCGGAGGAACCGTATTCCTCTGCCGCGCCATGTGTCCGGATTTTTATTTCACTTCTTCAGTTGTTCCGGTGGATACTTCCTCTTTATTTTCTGAAGGTTCCGTAGGCTCTGCCTGCGGTTCTTCATGATTTTCAGCACAGCTGCAGCAATTTTCAGAACCATTCTGTTCTTCGCTGTTTTCTTCACATGAACAGTTCTCATTGTTTTCTGCTTCAGCTTTGTTTTCAGCGGGAGTCTGTTCCACTACGCTCTGTTCTTCAGCAGGAACCGGCGCAACAACCACTTTTCTCCAGCGGCCTTCGCCTTCAGAGTATGTTTTAAGGTCAGGATATTTCTCCTGAACTATGGAATGTACCAGTTTGCGCATTGCTGCAGGCATGGGATCAAGTCTGTAAATATGTCCTGAAGCCTTTACACAGGCGGTGGCGCGTTCTATAACCTCGGAAAGTTCTTCCTGTTTTTTCTCCCAGTAACCGTCTGTGTCAAGACGCAGTGCAAGATGAGGTTCGCGCTTTTTGTTTATGATTGTGTTAAGCATGAACTGAAGCGACTGCAGCATACGTCCATTGTCACATGTAAATTCAGAAGGATCCTTACATGTGAAAGAAATATTGACAAGCGCACCATTTTCCTCGAGTCTGGCTTCCTGAACCTCACATTCCTCAACACCCATAAGTGCAAGCAGCCTGAGAAGAACCTCACGTGCCTGGTCAGCAGCGTTTTCTATAAAAGGAATGTTCATATACTCCTGCGAAAGCGGCTCTTCAGAGTAAACACGGTCGCGGCCACGCGTATGCTGTACTTTCTTATCCGTGCGTGGCATATTTTTCTCTTCAGTCTCTTCATTCCGCGGCAGACGGGCATCCTCATATCCATAGCGGCCTGCGCGATGGGAATAATCATCATGACGCGGTCCACGGTTGTTCTTTCTGAAGTCACGGCGGTTTCCACGGCTGCCGGCCTTGCCTTTATGAAAACGGCCTCCGGCTCTGCCGTTACGGAATTTCTCTTTTACAAGCACAATAGCTTTTCTTGAACCTATTCCAAGGAAGCCAGATTTTGGTTCCTGCTCAACAGTCCAGTTGGCCTGTTCTCTGCGGAGACCCAGTTCTTCAAGACCCTGCTCAATGGCTGCCTCTACTGTTTTTGCTTCTGCTCTGAATTCTTTCATTATACTTTTTCCTCCTGAACGGGATTGCTTTATTTAAAGGCCTTTCAGGCCATGTGTTTTCTGAGATACATATTCTGAGCGAATCCCCAAATGCTGTTAATCAGCCAATAAATAACCAGACCGGACGGGAAGGCAAGGAACATGAATGTAAAGATGATAGGCATCCACTGCATCATTTTTGCCTGTGCCGGATCTGCTGAAGCCTGCGGCGACAGTTTCTGCTGAAAGAACATTATTGCACCCATTGTTATCGGGAGCACATAATAAGGATCTTTTGCCGACAGGTCCTGTATCCAGAATATAAACGGAGCGCCGTGCAGCGCCCACGAATTTCTTAAAGCTGTGAAAAGCGCAAAGAACACAGGAATCTGGAACATCATAGGCAGACAGCTGCTTAGAGGATTGGTTCCGTAACGCCTGTAAAGAGCCAGCATTTCCTGCTGCATTCTCTGCGGATCATTCTTGTAACGTTCCTGAATTGATTTCATCTCAGGCTGCATTTTCTGCATAAGAGCCATGGATTTGTAGCTCTTGTATGTAAACGGAGACAGTATAATCTGAACGAGAATACTGATTATGATAATAGCCACACCATAGTTGCCGGTAAGTCTGTAAAACCAGCCAAGAAGCGAATCTGCGATTTTTGCGATTGGGGCGAAAAATCCGAAATCGACAGACAGATGCAGACCATGCCCCACTTCTTTTTTCAGGAAATTATAATCTTTCGGGCCAAAGTAGAACTGGCTTTCAAACACATATTCCGCACCAGGTTTTAAAACAGTATTACCGGCCGGTATAAGCATTCCCGGAGTCTTATCCCCGTCTATTTTATCTTCTGTACCATAAGGACGTGTATCAGACAGTGTTCCATCAACAAGGGCGGCAAGGAAATAACGGTTGTCTATACCAGCCCATGCCGGGGATTCCTGAGCCGCCTCTTTTTTTAATTTTTTTACAGTAGGATATTTTTTATTTCCTTCTTTATAGGCATAAACACTGCGCCACATGCTTTTGTTTTCTTTCTGCTCGCTTTTTACGGTATTGAGCCCGGGCCCTAAAACTATATTGAAGGAAGGAACGGCTATTTCGGAATGTCCGGTATTCTTAAAAGAAATTTTCAGATTATTAAGCGCATTGTTCTCATCAAGCTCATATCTCTTTGTTATGAGCATTTTACCGGATTTTGCGGTAAATTCCACTGAAGTTCCACTCTGTTCACTTTTTCTGAAATCAAAGGATGAACCGGAAAATCCGGAAAGAAGAAAGAAGCCGGCGCTTGTTTCCGGTACAAGTTCAACAGGTTCCACAGGACCCTGATATATCATCTGTCTTACGGAAGCAGTTTCAGAATCAAAAATATATTCGGCTTTTCCTGCTTTAACAGAAACTGCATTTTTTTTCCAGGAATTATCTTTGGCCTGCGGAATTTTGTCTCCGGGCGCGGAAGGTATATGCCCTGCCGTAGTGACAGGTACTACGCTGTCAGTTTTATTATCCGCTTTGGCGGCGGATCCAGCCTGCTGTGCGGCAATCGCCGCCTGTCTGGCCTGAAGAGCTGCAGCTCTCTGTGGGGCCATTTTCCTGTCCATATAGGAAAACCATCCTATATAGACAATGGCTGACAGTATGACAGCCCAAACTAAATTTTTCTGCATCGGTCCTCCAACTACAAAAATCAGGAGGCTGCCGGAACTACATGGTCAAGGAACGGGATCATGCCCGTGACTGCCGAAAGGATGACACCGGCACAGGCGTTTAAAAGCCAGCCAGCCCCCCTTCAGAACTCCGTGTTTTTTTACTGCCTGGTATGCGTATTGAGAACATGAGGGATTGAACCGGCAGCATGCCGGTCCCAATAAAGGCCTCACGGTTCTATAGGAAGAGTATAAAAAATCGAGAGCAAAGATTTTAATCTTTTCTGAAACGGAATTATCCGTCATTCTTTGAACAGCTTCGCCTTGCGTCGTACACAATCCAGCGCCGCCATGGCTCCGGATAAATTATTTATTCTGCATCCCGCTTTGGGATATAATACAAGACGAACTCCTTCCTTTGTTTTATTCTGCGACAGCCTTAAGGCTTCGCGCAACAGCCTTTTTATTCTGTTGCGCCGGACCGCGCCACCTGTTTTTCTGGATACCATAAGGCCCGTTTTGCACGGGCCTTCGGTTATCAGATGCCAGGCCACAATATCTTTTGTGACAGTTTTTCTGTCAGCAGAAAATACAGCCTGAAAATCTTTTTTCAGGCGGAGGCGCGATCTGCGTGAAAAAGCGAACTGTTTCATCTCCCCGCTTTTTCAGTAATATACAGCAGAGTCCGTTAAGGAGATCAGATTTCGGGAATAAGATGCCAGCGGCCTTTTGCACGTCTGCGGGACAGAACTTTTCTGCCTCCGGCGGTAGCCATTCTGGCACGGAAACCGATGGTTTTATTGCGTCTGCGAACATTAGGTCTATAAGTAGGTAACATAATAGTTATATTATACGAATCTTTAAGATAAAAATCAAATAAACAGCATGACAAACTACTTAAAGGGCTGTTTCCTTAATATTGTACAATATATTTTATGGAATTCTGTGATCACGGCATTGTGATAAACAGCCGGCCACTTCGCGAAAATGACAGAATAGTAACTGTATTTTCAAGAACCGAAGGAAAATTTGAAGTAAATTTCAAAAGTGTGCGCCTTGCAAAGGCGAAACTGCGTGCCCTGTCGCTGCCTGTTTCGCGCGGTGAATACCGTTTTTTCTTAAAGAAAGGCTCCAATTTTCCAATATGCACGGGAGGTCATACCTCAACCGTTTATCCCGGCCTGCGCTCAAATATTCCGGCACTTAACATGGCATTTCACTTCTGCGAGCTTGTAAACCGGCTCACCCCTGCATGGCAGCCGGCTGAAATGAAATATTTTCTGCTTTCCGGAACACTGGATAATCTTGAACAATATGGTGTATCATTCTGGATACGCAGGGCTTTTACACTGCGTCTTCTTGATCTTGCCGGATTCGGGTTCCGTGAAACCGCGGCAGGTCTTGATGACGTTCTATGGCAGACTCTGCATGAAGCCCCATGGCAGACAGTCAGGGAGTTGCCGGAAGACAGGTACGCAGCCGGTTACACCGATAGTCTTATACAGCGTTTCCTGGATAATACCGGAATTCAGCTGAACACTCTTCAATTTGTTAAATAGCCGCAGCCAAAAGAACGCAATACTCATAATCTGCTGCCCACACCTCAGATATTCTGGCTGCCGCACCGGTGAAACAGGTCCCGTCATTTTCGTATAATATAATTTATCTTTAAATTCATATGAATCTGCATTTGAATTTTCTTTATCTGGTCATTGGAGGCACAAAGTGAATTTTCAGGATATGATTATAAGACTGAACCAGTACT
>CACZRG010000250.1 GCA_902783485.1 uncultured Elusimicrobium sp. | reverse complement strand
CGGGGAAATACTTGATGTTCAGCTTAAACGTGCCGGGGTTGAGGCCAAAAGCAGGGCGGCACTTGAATACGCTGTCTCAAAAAAAGTCAATGTAAGAAAACTAAGACAGAATGACAGGTTTGAGTTTGTTACCGGTCCTGAGCAGCAGATTGTGGTTTTTCTGCTTGAAACTGCAGACAGAAGATTTTTATTCACACCTGATGAGGAAAAGTATAAAAGCGAGGAAATAAAGGTAAAGGTTGAAAAAAACAGCCGCATTTTCAAGGGAACAATAAAGGATTCGCTGTGGGGCTCAATGTCAGAAGCGGGACTGCCACCGGTAGTTATAATGCGTTTCGCAGATATATTCCGGTGGACTGTTGATTTTCTTACAGATACCCGTGAAGGAGATTTCTGGGCGGCAGAAATAGAGGAAACCGCCGCTGATACCGGCAGCGTGCTTGAGTACAGGATAATGGCCCTGCTTTATAATGGCAGGGCAGCAGGCAGGAATGCCGTGGCTCTGTATGGTGGGGATTATTATGACAGCAGTGGCAAAGGTGTAAAAAATATGTTCCTGCGTGCGCCGCTTGTATATTCGCGTATTTCATCTCATTTTTCACTTAAGAGAATGCATCCGGTAAAAAAAGTAGTACGGCCACATCTTGGTACTGATTATGCCGCACCAACCGGAACACCTGTTTCCACCGTGGCTGACGGGGTTGTTAAATATTACGGAAAGAAAGGTCAGAACGGCAATATGGTTGTGATTAAACATGCGCAGGGATATGAGACATATTATCTGCATCTTTCCCGGTTCGCAAAAAATATGCGTGCCGGTAAAAAACTGAAACAGGGAGAACTGGTAGGCTATGTGGGCAATACCGGAATATCAACAGGACCGCATCTTGATTTCCGCATAAAACTGAAAGGCAGGGCACTTAATTTTGAGAAGATGAAAAGGGTTTCATCAGGAAGCATAAGCGGTGCAGCGAAGAAGCAGGTACAGGAAATTATAGGCCGCCTGCCGGAAAATAATCAGTAATAAAATAATATTTTCTGTTCCTTAATTTTCAGGACAGTTCAAAAAGATTTATATGTACCGCAGTAAAGTCTGCAGGATTTGAGTTAAGGTATTCTGATATATGAAAACCTGTAGAAAATCATATCTTTGATTTGTATATGTTTTTTATGATACCTTTGTTTTTTAGAAACAGATGAATTTTCTCAGTCAGTGTGAAATAAGTGATAATCAGGAGCTGGATACAGTAATACAGTATTATTTTTATTGTAAAACGTGAAATGTCTTCGTGTAAGACTAATTCAAGATAATGTCTGTGCCATATATTTCCCCTTCTGCAGAATGGGGAGAGCCACGGCTTTGAAGATGTTATATAATGAATTATCCGTGGGGTTCTGGCAGCCTTTAAAATATCTGCCATTTCAGGGTGTGTGAAAACAGGTTCGTTTCTTATGCTGGATTCCTGTTTGGTATTCCAGATATAATCTAATTTTAGTTTTTTTTCACATATTGTATTAAGGGCATCCTGATCGCTGAAAACAATTCTTTTTTCATTTTTTGTAAAATCTATGAGTTTCTGTTCAATATTCTCTGATCTCATTAGTTTCAGATTAAAAAGAATAACCCCGCAGTTGAAATAGTCTCCTGAGCAGAAATATTTTACGGGATCAATAAAGTGACGGCAGAATCTGTAACCGAGATCCTCAATGCCGGCAAAAAAATTATCCTTCAGATCAGTTCCGAACAGAGGAGCAAGAGAGGAAAGTACTATTATGTCTGAATCCAGGTAAAGTACCTTGTCAGTATCAGGAAGAAGACGTCCAAGCGCATATCTGTAATAACTTGCATAAGAACCCGCAAAACATTCAGGGAGTTCATAATAACTGTCTTCAATATACAGAAACGAAAGCGAAGCTTTATCACGGCCGTTTCTGATTATATCCTGTTCTATTATCTGTCTGGATTTTTCCGAAAGCGCTTTCCTGTCGCATATTATGCTGAATCTGAACCTGTCATCCGGAGCGGCATGCCTGAATATTGAAAACAATGCTGTACGCAGGGCCTGAAGGAATATGTCGTCAGCAGCCATGGCTATATTAATAAGCATATATCAGTCTTTATTATTCCGGGTCAAGTACAGATATTCCGGGCAGAGCGAGTCTTTCTATATATTCCGGACATGAGGTGCTGCCTATTGACAGATGAGTGAACTCCCTGCCTGCGCCGGTTTTCTTTATTTCCTCTACAGTAGCGGCTCCTCCGGCTATTACGATTTTTCCTTCCCTGGCTTTTTCAGCCATAGCAAGACATAGTTTTTTTGTGCCGGTGGCGCAGGCCGGTATTTCGTTTATTCCCATTGGCCCGTTCCAGAATACGGTTTCCGCCTTATCCAGAAGCTGCATGGCTGTTTTTATGCTTTCCGGACCTATGTCAACAGCAAAGGATTTTTCAGGAAGAGGCAAAGTCTGAACTGAAAGCGGACCACAGGTTCCATTTGCCCTGCTGAACATGTTTGTAACCATGAAATCAGAAGGAAGTATTATTTTCCCCCCGTATTTTTTCAGCAGTACCGAGCCTAATTCAAGCAGTCTTGTTTCTGCTTCGGAATCTCCTACTGATGTTCCTTTAGCTTTCAGAAGTGTAAGTGCCACTCCGCCACCGGCAAACATGAAATCAGCTTTCTGAAGCATTTTTTCTATGGAGCCGAATTTTGACGAAAGTTTTGCTCCACCGGCAAAGACTATGAAAGGATGTGCCGGAGCAGTAACCATTCCACTAAGATAATAAATTTCTTTTTCCAGCAGGAATCCGGCCATTTTTGTCTTCATTATCCTTGCCGCGCCGGTTATGGAGGCATGGGAACGGTGACAGGCGCCAAAAGCGTCGTTTACATAAATATCATCAGACAGGGCGGCCAGATTGCGTGCGAATCCCGGATCATTTTCCTTTTCACCTATTGCAAAACGCAGGTTTTCAAGTATATTTATTTTTCCTGGAACCATATCCGCCCGGCTTACCAGCAGGCCGGAAGAACCTACGCTGCCTTTGTGGAAAAAAGTTTTACCAGGCCGCAGTTTTTCAAGCAGCTCCGCTGCCGGTGATAGTGTGTAATCCGAGTATAGTTCCTCGCGGGAGCGTCCGTGCTTTTCCTCCGCACCGGGATCACCACGATGGGAGCATACCACCGGTGTCGCACCGGCTTCAAGGAGATAATCAAGTGTTTTAAGTGAATCCTCTATTCTGTCCGGGTCAACAGGTTTTCCGTTTATTACCGGAACATTGAAATCTGTTCTCACAAGAACTTTTCTGCCTGACAGGAGTTTTTTGTCTGCATGGGAAAGAGTTCTCTTTCTTATGCTTGTTTCTTTCTCAAGCCCGGCTATATTTTCCTGTATAAGCCGTTCGACCCCGGAGAGTATTTCCTTGCGTGTCCTGAGTTTCTGAACCACTCCGGCTATGGAACGCATATTGAGAAAACTGCCGGAAAGCTGAACCAGTCCTCTGTACAGACAGCCGCTGTTTGCATCGAGTGTTACCGGTTCTCCTTCTTTAAGCACTATATCCTTCTCAGTTCCCTTGAATGTTACAGTGAGATTCTGCAGATCTATTTTTGCATTGGAACAGCCGACTATGCAGGGTTTGTTCAGCGTAATTGATGTTATGGCAGCATGTGAGGTCCTGCCGGGATAAATAGTTGCAATACCGTGCGAGTTATTAATTATATAGAAATCTGATGGCCTTGTGTTCTGGTAAAAAAGAACTATGCTTTCGCGCTGCTCCTTAAGTTCTTCCAGTTTTTCCCTGGTAAGAACAAGTCTGCCCCAGGTAATTCCCTGGTTTATGGTCATTCCTGTTGTTACCGGCGGATTCCATTCCTGAACACCTGTTCCTGTTCTTGGTATTGATATGTTCGGGTTTGAAGTATTCAGCCGGCCTAACCTGTAAAGATACTCATCCACATCTATTATTTCTTTTTTCAGCAGATCGGTATCCACCATAAGTTTCGCATATGGGCTTATTGTTGCCCTGCGCGCCTGCAGCAGATAAAGCTGTCCGTCTTCGACAGTAAACTCAAGATCAAGTTCATGCTTCAGTCCGGTTTCAAGAATCTGCTTGTATTCTTCCAGTTTCTGGCGCACTGCGTCCGGTGCGCCGGATATATTCCTTGTTATGAGATTGCTCATAACAACATCTTCTCCCTGTGTCATCTCGCGGTATTCACCGAAAAGCTCATCAGCTCCGGTAATGGGATTTCTTGTAAAAACAACTCCGGTAAGACTTTCCGCGTTCAGGTTGCCGAATACCATCTGCTGTACTGTAACCGCAGTGCCGAATACCGTGTCAACGGCTATTGTTTTAAGATAATTGTTTACAGTGTCCGTGCGGCTGGATTCAAAAACAAGTTCAATACAGGTAATAAGCTGCTCAAATGGGCTTTCGAAAAAATTCCTGCCCCTGCGCTCACCGAGAGCTTCCCTTATTGCCGCTTCGGCTCTGGGAGTCTGTGATACTATCCTTTCTCCCCGTTCTGCAGTGAAGGGTTTTTCAAGAGCGGTAAGAACATTCTTCAAAAAACGCATATAAAGCGTTTCGGCGAAAGCTCGTCCGTATTTTTCAGACAGCCTGGCCCTTACCGCCGGGGTAAGGCCTACATTAAGTATTGTACACATTGATCCGGGCATTGAAATCGTGGCACCGGAACGGGTTGATACAAGCAGTGGCCTGTCAGGGCTGCCAAGTTTTCTTCCTGTCTGCTCCTCAAGCTGATTAAGGTAGTCTGCCACAGCCATGCGGAAGGCTTTCGTGTCAGCTTCCGGATGTGATAGTTCCTCACATACTGGCAGTCCCAGAATGAAAGCGGGAGGTACTTTTACTCCCAGACTGCTCATGTCTATTATCCCATTCCCCTTGCCGCCCAGGAAAGGCCGTATTTCGCCGGAAACGGGTTTCCATGTACAGGCTATGAATTTTTCAAAATTGCCGTTTACTTCTGGCAGGACATTAAAGGAATAACGTCCGTAAAGACTGCTTTCCGTACTTTTTGCGGAAAGTTCCATAAGCAGGAAATCCAGTATTTTCTCTATAAAGGCATTTACCGCGTGAAATTCAGTGGTGCGTATAAAACTGTTGAAAAAACGGTCCCTTATTGCCGCTATTGAGGCTGTTGGAACATGATATACCTTGTCCAGCACTGAATTAAGCATTGGGGTGAAATTATGGAAAATTCCGTTTTTCAGAAATTTCTGTAATTCGGAAGAAAGATCCTGAAATATCTGCCTGGCCTGAAGAAAATCAGGGGAGGCTGCCTCATAAAGGCAGTTAAGTTTTTTTGAGAAATCTGCGCCAGCCTCCTGGGATAGTATTCCCTTGGCGTTCATAAGGTTTACCAGATCCCTTGAAAGAGCTATGCAGTCTTTTAAATTTGAATATGTAATATGGGAATAATGATTGTTTGTGAGATCGTTCGTGAAGAGAAATATAAATCTGCCCAGATCCAGATCAGTATTCAGATAATCAATATGGCTTATGCGTCCCTCAAGAAAACAGGCCCTTATCAGTTTTTTGAAATTTATAAGACGCTGCAGACAGTCTTCAAGATTATGCGTCATACGTATTTCATGAGGCTCGCATAGTTTAAGAAAACCTTCAATTTCTTTTCTAAGAAAACATTTTTCAAACAGATCCATGCGGTTTGTTATGTTTTCTTTGAGCCGTGATATATTGCCACGGCCATAATCCCAGAGATAAGTAAGTTTGTCACGCATTTCTTCAGCTAACTGCGTGTACTCTGCATCTTCCTCTTCCGGATTGAACTGCATGGCTGCGCCTGCGTAT
>CACZRG010000249.1 GCA_902783485.1 uncultured Elusimicrobium sp. | reverse complement strand
TTTATTATGCGCTTTCGTTTCTCTGCTATATTACTGTCTGCGGCAGTGCTTATATTTTCAGGCCGCGCGGAGGCTCTGCGTCTTGATATTATGGCGGACACAGAGATGAGAGGCGCGGCATACAGCGGTATAATTTATGGTGGCAGTACTTTTAATCATGCGTTTTTAAGCGAAAATACACGTTTCGGGCTTGCTGTTTCCGGTATTGAAATTGAAAATCTGCCAGATGCTTCAGCCGATATAAATTTGTCTTTTCAGAGTATAGCCGGGCTTTCTGCCAAAAACCTTTGGGAGAATCCATGGCTTGCCCAGCCGCAGGAAAGTTTTCCCTCCGTGGATGGAACACCATATATAAGGGAAGCGTATGTAAGGCTGAATAATCTGTTTCCGTACGATGTTTCTGCGGTTTTCGGACGTCAGGATTTTTCACTTGGACAGGGTATTTCATTAGGTTCAGACAATTCCGGCTTTACAGGCGCCCTGATAAAAGCAGATAATCTTTTCTGGGGCTATGGAATTGAACTTTTTTATTTTAATCCTTCCAGGTATGATTTGAATATTTCAACGCCAGGCGGATGTATACTGAACAAACAGGAAAGAAAATATCATGTTTATGGAGCGGCGATTGATAATAAGACGCCTGATGGCAGCTGGCAGCTTTATCACTTTATGCAGCACAGCGGTGATTTAAGCACAAACGGCGGGTCTGCCATGAATATAGATTCAGAAAACAGGACATTTACCGGAATAAGATATGCAATGAAGAAAAATCATATTTCATTTGATGGTGAAATTGTCCGGCAGGGAGGCAGAGCGGACACAGCCGGAGGGGGGAGCATTGATTATTCAGGATATGCCTTTATGCTTAAAGGCTCATGGGAGCAGGGTATCTATATATTCGATAATGTAAAACTGCGTCTGGGTTATGGACGTTCTTCTTCCAGTGGGGGAAATGATTCTGAAGAAACTTCCTTTTACGCTGATTCAGGCAGAAGATATGATGGCCTTTTCAGAAGCGGATATGGTGCTCTGGCTGGGGTTTCTCTTTATGATATGCAGAAATCCTCTGCTACGGTTTCTGGGCTGCCGGACGGTCTTTCCGGAATTTCAGTTGTGAATGGCGGTCTTGATATTCCTTATAAAAAATTTCTGATTTCAGCAGATTATTTCAAGTTCAAGGCTGACGGTGATACTGTTTCACGCGTGACAGTGGCGGATGAAATTGACGTGAGTGTTTCCATACCGTTAGGAAAGGCATTTGATTTCTCTGTACTGTACGCATATCTTAAACCGGGAGAAATCTTTGGAAAAGATGCTGAAGCTTCATCACTTGCGTGGGTCTCAGTGAAAGCTGGTTTCTGATATATGCCGTATTATATGGGTTTATACCGGTGTCTGTTTGTTTTTGATAAGAAGTGCATAAGCAAATGTTGATTTGCCGGATGTATGTTACGCAAATAACAGACGTGACATCGTTTTTTATAGCAGAAGTATAAAAGTAAGGCACTTACATACAGCGAATAAAAAAGCTCCTGAAAAGGAGCTTTTTTATTGTTTAGTCTTTCCTGGAAATAATCAGTATTTTTTAAATACGTCAGCTCCAATCCGGTCTGCAAGAGTGTAATCATCAACATAGGGATTACGGTTGCCCTGATATCTGAAAATCATTTCATTGCGGTATTTTTCAACTTCATCCGGAGGATCCTGACGGTTCCAGCGCAGGAACATATCAACATTGTCTTTCCAGAATTCATTGTAATTGCAGCCTGCCTGGCAGATACTTCTGTCATGGTATACGGTTACGAAGTAAAGCATTGCCCTTGCCACATTGCCTTTGACATCATCTGTAGGTTCGAAGCAGTCCCTGTCAGAAGCAAGTTTTGAGCCGGAAGATGTTGAGTAGCGTGCGTTTCTGGTTTCGCAGAAAGGATAGTTTGACCTTCTGCCGTTCGGCGTTGAGAAGGTGGACTGCAGATGATGCAGATCTGCTACCATTGGCGTAGCTTTTCCAAAAAAGCTCTGTGGCCAAAGATGTTCAGCGTTTATGATTTTGTCAACTACTCCGTCCCTGTTTTGGTCTCCGTGTCCCTGATATGAATTTCCATCTCCACCATTGCCATATGCGCAGACTCTTGAATAAAATGTATAGATTCCCATACGGCCCTGGCAGTTTACCTGATCAGCCGTGCCGTACATGAAATTCCTGGCTCCGCCATAGCTGAACTGATGTGTCCTGCTTGGCTGATTGGCCTGATGAAGCTGACTGAAAAGAGCTTCACCGGAAAGACCTCTCATTGGAGAATCCACCATTTTGAGATTTTCCGTCTGCACGGAAGGAATAGAGGCAATCAGCTCCTGCTGCCCGCCTGAATATGATTTAAGTGTATCAAGTACAGATTCCGCTGCTAAAGAATATGACGGAATCAGTAACAACAGAGTGTATAAAAAAGTTGAAAATTTTGGCATAATCTTCACACCTCTATATACTAACTATAATATAGAAGAATTGTAAGAAGCAAGTAATTAGGGCCTAATTGTCAATAGGGACCAAAGTCCTATATGCAAGGTGCTCAGGCAGATGTCAGGCCTTGACTCCTGTTATTTTTCCTATATCATTTGCCATTTTCTCTGATATTAGTCCTTCACCGATGGCAACCTCTGCGCCTATCAGTCTGTATTTCGCACTTCCGCGGAAAAGATCGCGGCGTACCAGTACTTTTATATCAGGATTAAGGCTTCTGGCTCTTTTTATTATCTCGAACCCGTCTTCAATCTGAACTGTTATGGCAAGTATGCCTGCGCCTATTATACCGGCCTGCTCTAAAATCCCTGGCCGCAGTGCATCGCCATAAATTACATCAATGTTCTGTCTTTTCAGGTCTTTTACGGTATGTATATTGAGCTCTATTACATGTATTTCTGCGTTTTTCTTCTGTTTCAGCCTTCCGTATACTGCCTTGCCTACAGGACCATAGCCTATTATTATGCAGCGGTTGGGATTTGCTGGCGGCAGTGCCTCCCTGCATATGTCACGGCATTTGCCACGCAGCTTTACCTTTCTTGCCCATCCGTATATGAAAGGATTCAGTGCTGTGGTTATTATCGCCGCGGCAATAAGGGCGTTGAAGGAGGCGTCCGTGATAAGCCTGCCGCCGGAAACAGGGTCTTTAAGACCGTATGCGACAGTTCCAAGTATGAAGCTGAACTCGCCTATCTGAGCGAATGCTGCGCCGGAATTTATTGCGGTTTCCCATGGTCTGCCGAGCAGCCGCACAAGCAATGCCGCTATTGCAGGTGTTATGGCGAGCACCACAAAAATGGCTATTATGGCAACTCCGGGGTGTGATATTAATTCATGCGGGTTGAACATAAGCCCTGATGATACAAAGAAAAGCACTGCGAATGCATCCCTTAGCGGTATGGCCTCGCCGGATGCCCTGGCGGCAAATTCCGACTGCCCCACTGCTATTCCGGCAAGAAATGCACCCAGCCCGGCGGATACTCCGAAAAGTCTTGATGCCCCTGCGGCTATGCCCAATGCCAGCACAAGCACTGACAATGTGAACAGTTCTGTTGACCTTGTTTCTGCTATGAATGTAAGCAGTTTCGGCAGTACATATTTCCCTAATGCTATTACTATGGCCGTAAGAAGAATCATTTTTCCTGCGGCAATTGTGAAAATCAGCCATGTCGCAGCGGAATTTATTACTGGTGAGGATGCGTAAGGCTGAAAAATCAGCGGTAACGCAAGAAGTGCCATAACTGTCAGAATATCCTCCACCACAGCCCAGCCTATAGTTATATGTCCTACCTGCGTGTGCAGATCTCTTGTGTCCGTAAGAACCCTTGCCATTACTACCGTGCTTGCAACGCATATTGCCATGCCTGACATTATGGCGGCTGGCCAGCTCTGTCCATAGAGATGGAACAGATATCCGGCTGCAATCGTGGTAGCCGTACATTGGATAATGGCTCCCGGAACTGCAACTTTCCATACTGACAGAAGCTCACCAACATGGAATTTAAGTCCTATCCCGAACATCATCAGGACAACGCCTATTTCTGCAAACTCGCTTATTACCGCATGGTTTCCCCTTACTGCAGGAAAAAATCCTAACATTACGCCTGCCAGCAGATAACCTATTATCGGGGACAGCCTTAATTTTGCCGCAATTATACCAAGCAGCATTGATGCGGCAAGTCCTATCGTGAATATTGTTTCTATGGTAAGTTCCATTTAATTTAAGTCTTCTTTGGAATCATGCGGCCTATTTCTTCTGCCATTTTGCTGGCGACTTCTACTTCACCTATGGCAAGCACTGTGGAATGGTCTTTTGAATATTCTATGGTTTCGCCCCATTCAAGGTCTCTTCTTACGAGTATTTTTATTTCCGGGTTTAGAGCTTTTGCCCGTTTTATTATTTCCAGCCCGTCTTCAACCTGCACGGTAATGGCAAGGAATCCTGCCCATGCAATTCCGGCGCGTTCCAATATGCCTGGGCGGAGGGCATCTCCGTAAATGGCATTTATTTTTGAGGACTTCAGATCCTGCACGGTTTTTATGTTAAGCTCCACCACGCATATTTCTATGTCCTTGTTCTGGCTTATCTTGCCGTATACCGCACGCCCTACCGGGCCGTAGCCTATTATTATACAGCGGTTGGGGTTTGCCTGCGGCAGTTCTTCTGGTTTAGGCATTGATTCCTTTTCGTCCTTTATTTTGATTTTTCTTGCTCTGCCGTATATGAAAGGATTGGCCGCTATTGATATGATAGACACGGCTATAAGGGCATTGAAGGCTGTCTGGGATATAAGCCTTTCCTCTGTTCCTGGATAATATAAACCGTATGCCACAGTCCCGAGAATGAATGTAAATTCCCCTATCTGCGAGAATGCCGCTCCTACGTTTGCTGAAACCTTCCACGGCTTGCCTAACAGGTGTACTGTCATCATGGCTGCAAGCGGC
>CACZRG010000248.1 GCA_902783485.1 uncultured Elusimicrobium sp. | reverse complement strand
GAGTATTGTAAAGGATATTGTGGATTATGACGAGCTGCACAGACCTGATAACAGTGCCACAGCCACAGTCAGGGAAGTTCTGCCGGATTATGGAAAAATGTCCAAATCAGCTCTTTCGCAGCTTGCTGACGATATGGAGAGAATGATGCGCGAGGCAGCAGAGAACCTTAATTTTGAACGTGCTGCTGAACTGCGTGACCGCCTTGCAGAACTGAAAGAGATGACAGGCGTTAAGAGCGGACTGAAATTCCCGGATGAATTTTCCAAAGGTCCGCGCAGGCATTCACGTGGCACCATGAAAGGCCAGAAGCGTTCACGGAGAAAGGAAAGCCTGTAATTTTTGTAACAGATTTATGGATAAGAGTTTTAATAATTCAGACGGTGCCACAGCTGATACGCTTCCAGGTGTAAGATATTTAATGCATCTTCCGGAAACGGAGTCTACGCAGTATATAGCGAAAGCGTTGGCGAATGCAGGCTGTGCTGGTAAAACCGCTGTTATTGCGGACCGGCAGACAGGCGGTTACGGCAGGCTTGATCATAAATGGGTTTCCGCACCTGGCGGGCTTTATCTGTCACTTCTGCTGCGGCCAGAGACCTCGCCGGAATTTCTGTCTGATTTAAGCGGTCTTGTCGCCGGTGTTCTCGCAGGAGTTTTCCGTGAACGTTATGGGCTTTCAGCAAAGGTAAAGCAGCCTAATGATGTTTATGTCTTTCACGCTGAAAAGAAAACATGGCTTAAGATAAGCGGGGTTCTTTCCGAGGCTTCCTCTTCGTCAGCTGGGAAAAAATCGGAATGGCTTGTCATAGGCATAGGAGTAAATATAAGCAATACCGAACTGCCGGAAACTGCAGTATGTCTTAATGAAATAACCGGTGGAAATACCGGGGTTATGGAATTTGCCCGTCAGTTTCTTCGTGAATTCTGGCCTGAATATTTCCGCTGGGAATTAGCCGGCAGGCTTAGATCCTGAAAATGAAGAACACCGGTATTTATCCCGGAAAAGCGGAACTGAAAGAGATTGCCCGCAGATATGGTATTTCCATGTGCGGTATTGTGGATGCGCGGCAGCCGGTACCCGCATATGAGCGCTTCGCACGGCTGGTAAATAATGTTCCGGTAGAACTTGCATATCTGCGCAGGCCCGATGACAAGCGCCGCATTTTGGCAAAATGGGATCCACGTGCCATAACCGCACTTGTGTGTGCATTCCCGTATTGGAACAGGAACCGTGATTATAATAGCGAAATGGCGGCTGCTGGAAGTGAATCTGGCGGGGCCTGTGGCTTTCTGCAACGTACTGGCAGACAGAATCTTCAGCAGGAACTTCTTGCCCGTGCAGACGTGTGTATTTCACGTTATGCCCTGTCACCGGATTATCACCGTACTGTAAAGAACAGGCTGCGCGAAGTGCGCGGCGCGCTTAAGGAAATAAATCCTGCGATATGCGGTTCTGTTTTCTGCGATACCTCGCCGGTAATGGAAAAAGATCTGGCGGAAATGGCAGGCCTTGGTTTCCGGGGCCGTAATACCCTGATAATATCTCCCCAGGCCGGAAGCTGGTTTTTTATCGGCGGATTAACACTGAATTTTTATCTGGAGCCTGACAGGCCGCTTACAGATATAAAGGGATGTGGTGACTGCCACCGCTGTGAGCAGGCCTGCCCCGCCGGAGCGCTCTCCGGCGGACATATGGATCAGGGCAGATGTCATTCCTTTCTTACCACGCAGAAAAAAGAACCACTCCGGTTTTCCGGACCAGAGGAAAAAAATAAATTTATTTATTCATATGGCTGTGATATATGTCAGCTTGTCTGCCCATATAATAACATAGGATAATGCCGCAGTAAAACAGTACAGTAATAAGCAGGAATAATCAGACTGATGGAATATTAAAAATAAAAATCCCGGCTCACGCTTATATCTGTGAAACCGGGATTTCAGAGAAAGAAGATTTTTTATCCTGCAGATTCTATGGCGTTATGAAGTTCTTCCAAAAGGTCTTCCGGGTTAAAAGGTTTGGAAAGGAATTTTGCAACATTGAAAAGACCCTGGAGAAGTCCCTGTGCCGAATCCATAGATGAGGAAACAATTATCGGGATTTTTTTCAGTTCCTCATCTTCGTTCATTTTTTTTGTTATTGTTACGCCGTCCATCCCAGGCAGCATTACATCGAGTATGACGGCCTGCGGTTTTTCAAGTCTGATTTTATCAATCGCATTGCGGCCGTTGGGACATATCACAGCTTTGTAGCCAGCATTTTCAAGCGTAAACTGCAGCAGAGCGCAGGTATCCGCATCATCATCAACTACCAGAACTTTATCAGCCATATCATTCACCTTATATATATAAATTATAGCATTATTTTATGGGGACTCTGTATAAGCCGTATGTTTATTTTACGCTGTTTATTTTACAAGTCCTTTTTTCTCTTGTTCATCTGTAAAGCCTTATGTCTGCCGTATCAGCTTCAAAGTGTGCTGAAGACTGCCGGTATATTTTAAGTATTTCCTCCGGTCCGGCTCCTGCTTCCAGCATATCATAAAGGGCGGAAGTGCCTGTCATGTCACGTATTTCTTTTTCTCTGAAGCGGAAATCCGCAGGGTGATTTTTTTTAAGATGCCAGGAAATATATACCAGCATATCGAGAGCACGCACTGCCTTCTGATCTGTTACGGTTATTTTTACTCCGCCGCATTTTATTCCTTTGTGTACGCTGCGGTCAGGAATAAGACTTAGCTCTGTGAATGAAACACCAGGCAGTCTGTCCGCATTAAGCTGTGCGGAGAGTTTTCTGCCGTCAAGCCACGGTGCACCGAACCAGAGGAATGGAATATCTGTGCCACGTCCTACGGAAAGATTGGAGGCCTCAAAACAGCCTATGCCCGGATAAAGCACTTCCGCGGCCGGCTCTCTTATATTCGGTGATGGATCTGTCCATTTTATTCCTGTTTCATTGAAGAAAATGTTTCTGTTCCAGTTTTCCATTTTTATTATCCGTAGATTAAGCCTGGCAAGAGGGCTTCCATCCGCTGCCCTGCTTTTGTGGAAAAGTGCCATTTCCCCTGCTGTAAGCCCGTGGCGTGCCGGAACCCTGTAATATGCCGTAAATAAGCTTATGCCGTCTTCAAGAACAGGCCCTTCCGTAATTCCGCCGATAGGGTTAGGCCTGTCCAGCACTACAAAATCAATTCCCGCTCTGGCTGCTTCCTCCATGGCATAGCCCATGGTGGTAAGATATGTATAAAAACGTGCGCCAATATCCTGAATGTCGAATACAAGCACGTCTATGTCTTTAAGCATTTCCTGCGTTGGCCGCAGGCGGTTCCTGCCGTACAGGCTTATTACGGGCAGCCCTGTAGCCGTGTCTGTTGAACTTTCTATTCTTACTCCCTCATTCTCAATGCCACGGAAGCCGTGTTCAGGTGAAAAAATTTTCACAAGTTTTATTTTTTTTGCCCGCCACAGTACGTCAGCGGCATTTTCACCTTTCATATTTACAGAGGAATGATTTGTTATCAGACCTATCCTCTTCCCGGCTATCTGTCTGAATCCGTCCCTTTCGAGAATGTCGAGCCCGGTAAGAACACGCGTTTCAGCCGGAATAGTGCGGTTAACAATAGGGGAAGAGGTTTCTGTTGTGTCTCTTTTTCCCGGTGACATCGCAGAACAGGCGCATAGCAGAACTGCTGCGGCTGATATAAAGACACCATATGCCATTATAATTTTCTTCATAATATCTGTTAATTATTGTGTCAATACTTTTCTTTAAATGAGCCTGATTATTATATTTCTGTCACATTGAATTCCGGAATAACGACATTACTGCTGTGTCAGATTGCATTGGAACTGTTTTTTTCTTTCAGCAGAAAAATATAAAGCTGTCCCTTGTTCATAACCTTGAAAGCGAAAGTCCTGGATTTCTTTCCGTTCCCTGCGAAAAAATCTATACGGTTTGTCCCTTTTATTGCACCACCTGTGTCCTGTATAAATACAAAGCGGGCATCATTTTTCTGCCCTTTGTACTTACCATTCTCATCAACATCCGGCATGGGGGCTTTAAGGAATGCGGCGGCGCCGAGAGGATAAAGTGATATGTCTGCCGCCACAGAGCGCCAGCCTGTAAGCGGGTAGCCGTAAGTTCCTATTGGGCCTTCATCAGGATCTGTTATTCCCTGGATCTTAAAAAAAGTGTATCTTGCATTGGCAGACATTACCTGGCGTACCTTGTCCGGGTGTTTTTCCAGATATGCTTTTCCCGCTTCATGCGTTATTCCTTCACGGGATATAAGCCCCTGTTCTATCATTGCAGAAAGCCAGCCCTTGAATTTCAATCCGTTTGTACCGGCGAAAAGTGCCTTTACCTCGCGTCCGTCTGGCAGGGCGAGGCGTCCTGAGCCCTGAATATGCAGATCCATAAGGTCAGGCAGATTTTTGAACCATGCTATTTCCAGCCCACGGCCTTTGAATCTGCCCTGAAAATCTATCTCATCGCGTGAGTAATATGGTACCAGATTTTTGCCTTCAACACGGCCATTTATTGTTTCACCTTTGAATTTTGAGTTGAAATTCTCAAGCGGAACAGTTACCAGATCATATGGTCGGGCATACATGGGATATTTGTATACATTATCTTTTTCAAGGCTTGCCTCAGTGGTGGGTTCGTAATAGGAAGTGAATGTTACGGTTCTGTCATTGTTGAGACCGCTCATCTGATAAACATCGAAATTTTCCCTTACAAGCCTGTCTGTTTCAGCCGGGTCATCATTCTCACTTATAATTTTTTTAAGAGCCGCATTTGTGGCAGCAAGTTCTTTTATCGTTACTTTTCTTCCGTTAAAATCGTATACGGTTTCCTTTTTTGCGTTGCCAAGATATTTTTCATTTAGCGCAAGTGCCTTGAGCAGTGATTTTTTTGTGTCCAGGTCTTTAAACTCCGGATAATCTTTTTCATCTACCTTGAAAAGAGATGTTTTTTTGCCGGTCTGTTCAGGTTGTGCCGCTTGTGATGTATTTTCCTGTACAGCCTGTTGTGGCTGAACCGTGTTTTTACCGGCCTGCCTGCCACTAAGGCAGCCTGCAGCGAAGAAAAGACAGAGAATAAAATATGTTTTCCAGTTTTTCATATAAATAATGATACAAAAATTGCATACCTGCCGCTGCCGTGCTGAAATAATTCTGTATAATAGTCATATAAGGATTTATCTATGAAAAAATTATTAATTCTTACTGCTCTCATTCTTTCTTCTGCTGTGCTGCCGGCCAGGGCATCGGTGCTTGTTGTGTATCATACTTCCGATGTGCACGGCAGTTATGCCACGCATAAGGCAGGGGCCGCTTTCGGCGCTGATTCCGCTAAAATGATAGGCGGCTATCCTGTGCTGGTGTCGCTTGTAAAGCAGGAGAAAAATCCTTATATCCTGCTTGATTCCGGTGATATTTTTCAGGGTACCCCCGAAGGCGTGGCCTCGCGCGGCATGGCAAGTGTGGATTTTATGAACCTTGCCGGGTACAGCGCCGTAGCCGTAGGAAATCACGATTTTGACTATGGCAGCGATGTGTTTAAAAAAATTGCGCTTAAACTTAAAGCCGGAATGCTTTCTGCCAATCTGACATTTTCTCCTGAACTTAAAAAGAAGCCGGATTATGTTAAACCTTATATTATCCTGAACAAAGCAGGCAGAAAAATAGCAGTGATAGGACTTTCCAATAAAATCACAACTGAAGCAGGGCATGATCTGGGAAAAGAAATTCAGGGTTTTGAAGATGAGGCTTTTACGGTTGTGGAGATAGTGAAAAAGGTTCGTGATGCTGAAAATCCCGACTATGTTATTCTTCTTAACCATAATGGTACATTCGGAGATGTGTTCGGCGGCAGAATCATTGACGCAGCAAAAGAAAAAATTTCAGACGGAGATCCAGGATATACAGGCATAGAAATGGCCAGGCTTGCACGTGAGATAGACGGCAAAGGCGTGGACCTTGTTTTAAGCGGGCATGAGCATACCGGCCTTTCGAATGGTTATTACGACAAAGAGTCCGGAACATGGTTTTCAGAAAGCGGTACGAAACTGAATTATGTAAGCCGCATAGAAATACATTTCAATGATAAAACAGGAATGCCTGAAAAGACAAAAATAAAACTTATTCCTTTATGGGCTGAAAAATACGGTGAGGATGCCAGGGCACTTAAACTTGTCAGGAAATATTCTGCACTCGTGCAGAAGCAGATGAGCAGAGTTGTTGGAAAAACAGCCGAAGGAATAAATGCCGGGGACAGTGTTCTTGACAATCCTCTTGCGCAGTGGACCTGTCTCATAACCGGCGCCGAGGCCGGGGGGGAGATTTCCTCCCAGAATTCCAGCAGCTTCTCTGTAGGCCTGCCTGCTGGCAATGTAACTCTGAAAGATCTTTATAAATCTATGAAATTTGACAATACTCTGTACCGAATACAGATGCCAGGAAAAGGAATTATTGAACTTGTGAAAGATAATTTCAAGGAGAATGATAAAACAACTGTTTATTTTTCCGGCATAGAGGTAGAGTATACAAAAGGAAAGAAAGGTCCTGAGAATATAAAAGTTCTGCGTGAAGGAAAGCCCCTTAATCCGGAACGCATTTATACTGTTATAAGTAATGATTATTTTGTGAATGTGTGCAAAACAGGCGGAGCGTTCAAGAGAACGGCAGTAAAGATTGAAAATACCGGTTTCGGTGTGCGTGAAACAATGCAGAAACACCTTGAGGCAACACTGAAAGCTGCCCCGCTGCAGTCAAACTGGCCGTCGGCATACCGGGCACGCTGAATAAACATCTGTAAATATTGTCTGTAAATTAATTCCGGCGCTGCATTACGTGGCGCCGGAATTTTTTGTTGTCCGAAAACCCACGGCTATGTGGGGGATATTTATTACTGTCTGTTTATGAAGTCAAAAGCTGTTCTCGGTGTTCCGTTATCCGTAATTATTGTTCCGCATTTCCTGAATCCGTAATCAAGAACTGCTTTGTGCATTGGCGTATTTGCCTCATGTGTATCTATTCTTAAATATGAAATGCGTTTGGAACAGTAATCAAAACAGGTTTTGGCTATTCCACCGGTTATTCCTGCTGAGGCAAGCCTGTGTATTGTGCCGTAAGGTTTATCTGAATGCCACGCTCCGTCTATGCTGCTGTATGTAGGATCATTGCCTGTGATGAATGCAAAAACTCCCACGACAGTAATTTTTTCATCGTCTGATTTTTTCAGACCGTTTTTTTCTGTACTGCATAGCTGTATAATGTAACAGTTTCTTTTCAGGATGTCATTTATTACCGTTTTTTCCGAAGGACGGTTATCCTTCCACTGATCCGGGTTGCCATGTTCACGCATGAATTTTCTTGCCTGCGCATATATGGCAAGAATGTCCGCAAGATCTGCCATTGCAGCTTTTCTGACTAATACCTGTTCCATATAGCCGTTATTGTATCATAATTATATTGTAAATGAGGGCTTAAACATGCCAATCCGCGGAAACATATATTGACAGGGCCATGGCGCAGGCTGCAGATGTGGTGGGCAATAAAATACCGCAGATACTTGAGCATGAGCTTGATGACGCGACGCTTGAGGGACAGGCTGATGAGATAGCGGCGGAGTTCAGAAAGACAGTTGAGAATCTTGGGAAGGACAGGCCGCTTAGCGCACAGTTCCGTACGGAACTGGACGGGATTGAGCAAAAGGCGAAGGAATATGCGGAAGCCCAGGGAATAAATGGGAAAAGGGCCGAACTGTACGGCCTGCTTTACAGGCAGCAGGTAAGCATGTGGCACAGCATTACAGGCATGAGCCCTGAATACATTGCGGAGCGGTTCCCGGTTGTCCTGCAGAATTATAACAGCGGAGCGAATGAAACGGCGGAGGGAACAGCTGCCGGAAAAAGCCTGGAAGCTGTTAACAACGCAGGACAAGAAAATCAAGTACTTGATAATTTTGATAAATCAGCACCTGATAACGCTTTTGTTAAAAGCCGCTGGGGGAATGTTGCTCATGGCATAATAACAGAAGAAATAGCAAATAAAGCAGGAATAAAACCGGGTGAAATACGTGTATACAATTCCCTTAAAGAACATATTGAGCGTGTAAAATCAGGCGAAAAAATCAGCCGTATGGAACAAATAAGACAATTAGGTTATGACAACCCGATTGATTTTATTGATGACGTAATGGAAAATTTATCCATTATACAAACAGGAAGCAATGGCTCTATATTGCTGACATGGAAAAAAGACTTGAATAATAGTGTTGCTGTAAAATTAGAAGCAGTAAATGGTTATTACAAAGTAACGACCATAATGGCAAGAAGAAGAATAGGAAATAAAAATACCGTTTGGGAGGCCGCCATACCTCTCCGTGATGATACACGGACAACCGGCGAAATCGACTCCACAAGGGAATCTATCGGACCAAACGGTACTATTAGTATAGCAGATAAAAGTTCAAAAAACAAGTCTGACAATGCTACAAGTTTGTATCAGACCGCATACGCGGGGAGCAGGACGGACTACGACCGCCCTGCGCTTGAGGCCATAGGCACAGGGGAAGGAAATCAGGTTCACGGCTGGGGACTGTATTATGCCCTGAACAGAGACGTGGCAGAAGGGTATAGAGAACGCTCATATTCTAAATATAAGCGGACATACATTCAATCTCTGGACCAGGAGTTTAACGAACTTCGGGCAAACGGTAAGCCATTTCTTGAAGTTTATGATGTTGATGTCAGTAGAGATTTAATGGAAACATTATTGCACAAGCCTTATGGAATTATAGAAAAAGAATTAGAAAACAGGATAAATCGTTGGCAGGACAGGCTAAACGACAAGGAGTATCAGTTTAAGGATTATGCTAAAGGGAAAATAGAAGCTTATACTAAATTGAAAAATGATTTACATGAATATGGCACAGCTTTGATTAAACAAGATACAGGGCAAGTCCACGAGGTAGATATTCCGGAGAATCCTTATCTGATTGATGAGGACCTGCCGATAAATGAACAGTCTGAAATAGTGCGCAGGGCTGTACGCAGCATAATGAATGATTACCCGGATAATTATGATTATTCCGAAAATTACGATGCCGGTTCTTTTGGCAGTCTTAACGGAAGGGAATTTTATAAAGAGCTGATGTTTATTGCTCAAAGAAACGGGACTGATGACAGGACGGAACAGAAAAAATTTGCGAGCCGGACATTGGAAAAATACGGCATTAAGGGCATTACTTATGACGGCAGACGGGACGGGCGCTGTTTTGTAATATTTAATCCGGACGATATAAGGGTTATACAGAAATTGTATCAGGATATTGCTGGTGCGGCACAGGGCGGAATTGACGGCAGCGGGCCCAGAGGGGCAACTACTGCGTGGCCCGGTGATCCGCGGCTGCTGATTGAGCTGTTCAGAAGCGCGGACGACAGCACTCTTCCGCATGAGCTGGCGCATGTGTTCATGCTTAACCTGCAGCGCATGAGGGCGCTTGACCCGGACGGGCGTGTGGGCGCAATGCTGAATGACCTGAATGAGGCAGTGGGAGAGCCTGCGGGGGAAATGCCAGGAACGTATTCAGAGGCGCAGCAGGAGAAGTTCGCGCGAATGTTTGAGCGGTATCTTGCGGAGGGGAATGCGCCGAACAAAAAGCTGAAGCGTATTTTTGTGGCGTTC
>CACZRG010000247.1 GCA_902783485.1 uncultured Elusimicrobium sp. | reverse complement strand
TTTCAAGCTGTGCAGCAAGCAGTATTATGTCATCCCACTCAATGTCTTTAGGCATTGGCAGTTCAAGACGTACTGACATTACACCATAGTTCCATATCCTGGCGAACACATTTATCGGATATTCGCCTGAAGGCAGTGAAAGAGTTGTCTGCCCCAGTTTTATTGAAAGCGGGGCATCTTTCATGATTATGGCCTTACGTGTATCTGCTGGAAGTTTCAGTCTCGGACCTTCCGTAGCATTATCCAGCAGTTTCTCTGCTTTTGAAAGGTCTATTTCCTCGGATACGTCAAAGACCCTGTATATTTCAATATTGCCTTTTTTGATTTTAACAGACATATTCAGGTTTCCTTAATTGCCAGTATTTTACAGAACTTTCTGTACTGCTTTCTCAATCTGTACGGAATATGAATTATCAAATCCGGGCCATACTTCGGAAAGTTCATGGTTTTTATCAAGCAGGTATATAAACGGTACACCCTGTACGCCGTAACGCCTTGAGACGCTCTGTGCCTCGTAGGCCATGGGGAATGTTATGCCAAGTTCAGAAGCGAATCTTAATGCCGCATCTTTTCCGGATTCGGCGCACAGACCTAAAACCTGAAGTCCATGCTGTGAGTATTTGTTGTAAATTTTTTCAAGGGCGGGAGCAGCCTTTCTGCAGTATGGACAGGTTTCGGTATAAAACATAAGCAGAACCGGCTGGTTTTTATAATTTTCCAGATTGATGGTTCCTTCTCCTGAAGCAGCGGGAAGTTCAAACCATGTGTTTTTGCGACGGTATTCCTCAAGCACTGTTCCACCCTGTCCGGCCGGTTCGGCTTCTACAGCGGTTTTTATCATATTCTGCGTGTCTGAATCAGATTTTTTTATTTTCTGTTCATAAATTTTTGAGGAGGTTTTATGTCCTGCGGAATATCCTATCGGGAAAGCGCAGGCGAAACCCAGTGCAAAACCTATCAGTATCAGTAAAATTGATTTCTGTTCCATAAAGACTCCTTGCCGGCCGGCATATGTTTCCCGGCAGGTATATTTATAATATTATAATAAAAAACAAAAGTTCTGGAAAATAAAAAAATAATACACTGGCAGGAACTTATACATGCCGTATATTATATATATAAATAACCGGTCTGATGTTCTGTCTTTACTGCGTGAGTGTTTTATTAAATTTAGGGCTGTCTGGCTTTAAGAATATCAAACAGTGCCGAAATAATAAAGCAGGCTGCGCCGGCGCGTACGGCCGCCCTGTTTCCGGGGAAAATTTTATGATAAACTTTTGTTTCTTCTGAATCGGAAGCTATTGCCATGTAAACACTTCCAACCGGATTTTCACCGGTGGCGCCACCTGGTCCGGCTACTCCTGTTACTGACAGGCCGAAAGAAGTGTCCATGCCTCTTCTTATTCCATCTGCCATTTCAGCAGCTGTCTGCGCAGAAACTTCGGTAAATCTGTCTAACGTAGATTGCCGTACATTCAGGAATTTCATCTTTATTTCATTGGTGTAGCTTACAACCCCGCCTTTAAAATATTCAGATGAACCTGGCACTTCCGTGATAATCCGTGCTACAAGACCTCCTGTACAGGATTCAGCAGTGGAAACTGATTTTCCTGTTTTAGTCATAATTTCCTTTAATGCCAGTGAGATCTTTTCTGCTTTTTCAATTAATGCCGCGGTTTCCTGTTCTGTCATTTTAGTTTTCCTTTTCATTTTCCTTCTGTTTTATGTTTCTGAATAATTTGAGCGGTATGGTTTTTCTTATGACCGCAAGGCCTGTTGCAGTTATAAGAACCTGCAGGAAAATCAGGGATACGGCCATTGCCTGTGTTGTATGCATATCCTCGGTAAATTTTCCGCAAATTATAAGTGCAGGAAGCATAGATGAGAACATAAGTACAAGCGAGGCGAGTCTCCTGAAGCTGCTTTTCATCATAAGTGCTCCGTAAAGTCCCAAAAAACAGAACAGTACGCAGAAATACCATTCCATGGCAAATGGTCCATAATAAGAAAGTGCCTTAATCATTTTCCGTTCCCCCCTTCATCCTTTGTTCCGTTTTCATTTTTCCATTTTTTTGTTCCACGGTATTTTCTGCTTTTAAAACGTCTGTTTTTCCTTTCCGGATGTGTTCCGTTTGCGTCCTGGCTGTGTTTTTCTTGTGCTTTTGATGGTTTTCTGGTTTTTCCCCCGGATATGTTTTCATTTTCACTGCCTGTTTCAGGCACAGCATTTGTCTGCTTTTTTTCTGTACTGTTTTCTGTTTCCATGACAGGCTGTGTTTTTTCGGGCTGTATTACTGCTGTGCGCACAGGCTGTACTTCTTCCGGCAGTATTTTGTCTGTGTGTGTTTTGTTATCTTCTGCCGTGTTTTTTTCTGTTTCCGGTGTAGCGGAATTTCTTCTGTTTGAAAAAGCCTCTGTTTCCTCCCTGTCTGCAAGCATAAGAAATATCAATGCCGCCACTGCAATTAAAAAAACAAGAAAATCAGGTTTCTTCGTTTCCCAGAGCAGATTTAAGAAAGGTTCAGGACTTTGCAGTTTTACCAGAAAACTGCTGAAACTGCGGAAAAAAACGGGAATGAAAAACCATGATATCAGTGCGAATATCAGGAAAGAAAGAGGCAGTATTTTAAGGGATACAGGCAGTTGCTGGCGGTTAGCCTTTTTCTGAAAAGGAAAAACCCAGTCGCGTTTTTCTTCCTGTACTTCTTTCGGCAGTCTTATCATTACACGGTGAAAAAGATAAGGTATAAGGCCTGCTCCTAAAACGAGTTCTGCTGCCGCAGCGTACCAGGCCCCAAGAACAGCGAACAGAACTGACAGACCTACCCCCGTAAGGGACAGAAAGAGCACTGTAAACGCAAGTCTGCCTGTTACGAGCACACCTGTGGCGAAAATAAGAACGGCAGTAAAAACAAAAAGGCTGGCTATCATAAAAACAGACTCCCGGTTGTCAGATGTAAATACATATACAGGAATGGAAAGAGTATTCCGCCACATAAAAGGATAAGAAAAGAAAACCATGCGGGGAGCAGTTTAAGCCATTTCTCTCCGTTGCCACATAGCGGATCAAGCAGAAACTCCTTTCTTCTGTCTGGTTCGTATTCTGAAGATTCGTCCTGATATCCGGCTGAAAAATCTTCCTCCGGATTACTATGGTTTTCAATTTCTGTTTTAACAGCAGGTCTGTCGCTTTCAGTACAAGCGGATTTATCAATTTCCTGCCTGTTCCTGTATTTTTCTGCTCCGTTTTCTGTGAATAGTTTTCTCCGCTGCCGGAGTACGGCTGAAAGCATCAGTACAGATGAGACCGCAGCCAAAACGGCATAAACATTCCTTCCGGAATCGAAGAGGGCTATTACAAGAAGCAGTCTGCTCCAGAAGCCTGCAAAAGGAGGAATGCCTGACTGTGAAAGTCCTCCGGCAAGCATAAGGAAAGAACCATGTGAGTAAAACAGCGACTGGAATCTTGTTTTTTTCCTTTCCGTGAGTCCGCCACATATAAGCAGCAGTGTCGTTCCGGAGGTACTGCTGAGAAAAATAAACAGAGCAGACAGAACTGATAAAGGCGTTCCGAGACCTGCGGCTGTA
>CACZRG010000246.1 GCA_902783485.1 uncultured Elusimicrobium sp. | reverse complement strand
TTGGGGAGACGATAGTCGGTGGACGTTCTTCTTTACGCTTTTCTCCCGCACATCCACGTAATCTTCACCAGATAGGTACTGTAAAGGCCTGTTTTGAAAATTCCCAGAAAGAAATAAGGGTTCTTGATATAAGCCTTGACGGAGGTCCTGAAAGAACAGCCGAAGGAAATGCGGTTAAGGGTATTGAAACTGCTGAAAAAGACGGACTGCTTGAAATTGCCGGCTCTGTTTATTCTGAGGAGGATGACCGTATATATCCGGGCACGGAAAAGAATGGGCCGCGGCTGATAACTTTCGCTCCCGCACTAAAGGAAGAGAAAATACCTCTGTCCTCCATACTTAACGAAATATCAGCAGCAGGACGCAGCGCCATGGGCGCACATATAGAAGTGGAATTCGCCGCTGACTGGAATCCTGTTACCGGCAGAATGTATTTTTATATTCTGCAGATGCGCCCTATGCTTTCAAGAGCCGCAGGCCGCAGGATACAGATTGAAAATCTCCCGGAGGACAGAATACTGCTTAAGACTTCTGAAGCCCTGGGAAACGGAATATATGAAAATATAAGGGATATTATTTTCGTTCCTCCTGAAAAATTCTCACCGGGAAGTTCTCTTGATATTGCGGCTGAGATAAATGCCTTCAATTCTACCTTGGCGTCGGAAAAGAGAAAATACCTGCTTATTGGTCCTGGCCGCTGGGGTACAAGTGATTTGACTCTGGGAATCCCTGTAAAATGGGATGCGCTTTCATCGGCTGCGGTAATCACGGAAATATCTTCAGACGAAATTCATGCCGAACCGTCGTGCGGAAGTCATTTTTTTCATAATGTTACATCCCTTGGACTGGGCTATCTTACAGTTGATACAACCCGTAGCGGTATGTTTTTCCGCGAACGGCTTGAAAGGTGCTTTGTGCGTGCCTCTGGCCCGCATGTCCTGCATTACCGCTTTGAACAGCCTTTAAACATATTGATTGACGGCGCCGGCGGAGGCGCTGCGGTACTGCTTCCTGCTGCGTGTAAAAACAATAATTCCGTAATTCCAGAACAGAATATGGAATTAAACGGGAGGACAAGGGCATGAAAACCAAAGCCTACCGCAAACTTATGCTTGTTCCGGGATATTCCTGCAACAACCGCTGTCTTTTCTGCATAAACTATGATATGCGCGGCATGAAGCCCCGCAGCACCGTGGAAATTCTGCGCCAGCTGAAAGCAGAGCGCGCTAATGGCTGCAATTATCTTGAATTTGCTGGTGGCGAAGATGCGATAAGACCGGATTTCTGTCTGCTGGTAAAAACTGCGCGCAGACTGGGATATGAGCGTGTTATGGTCGCAACGAACGGCCGTGTATTTTCATACAGGAATTTTGCGGAAAAAGCAGTTGATTCAGGGCTTACGGATATAGTTTTCTCTGTTCATGCGCCTTCGGAGAAACTGCATGACAGGCTTGTGCAGGCAGAAGGCTGTTTCCGCCAGGCAATGACCGGAATAGAAAATATACTAAGACTTTTCAGCGGCACGAAAAATACCATTGGAACAAATACTGCAATAACAAAACTGAATTACAGGGAACTTCCTGAAACCGGCCGTATGATAGCGGGCCGTTTTGGCATATGCAATTCCGAATTTATTTTCGCGGATCCGTCCCGCGGTGGGGTGGCACACAATTTTGATATGCTTATGCCACGGATTTCGGAAGCGGCGCCGTATATAAGGGAGTGCCTGGCTATAGGCAGGGAGCATTTCCACCGCGGCATAGTGGAAAATCTTATAAGCAACTGGGCCGCCCGCTATGTTCCTCTTTGTTATTTTACCGATTTCTTCCCTTTTCAGATAAGCGACGCGCGGGAAAATATTGTTTTCAGCAATGTAACTCATTCAACACCTGAGGGAAATGTCGCTGATTATCTGAAAGCCCGCCGTGAAGTTAACAGAAGAAAAACAGCAAAATGTGAAAGCTGCGTTCTGAAGGAAGACTGCGAGGGGATATGGAACAGGTATCTTGATGTGTTCGGTGATGATGAATTTCAGCCTGTCCAGGATATTGATATAAGAGAACGTAAAATAAAATACATAAAGGATTTTCTGTCATGCCGCTGATACCGCTTATTGAAATCTGTAACCAGCACTGCCTTTTCTGTGCCGCGGAGGGCAGAAAGGATGATGTCTCTTTTGAAAGAAATCTGAAGGCAATAGACAGGGAGCTTGCATCCGGGGCTGAAACAATTATACTTTCAGGCGGTGAAACAACGCTTTGTCCGGATCTTTTCTATTTTATAAAACATATAAAGGCAAAAGGTGCCAGAGTTGAATTACAGAGCAACGGACTTACATTATCCAGTCCCAGAATAGCAAAGGCACTGGTGCTCTCAGGGGTTGATCTTTTTAATATAAATTTCCCTTCATGTGATTCTGAAATAAATGACATGATGACGGGAACTTCCGGAACATTAAACCGCCGTTCCACCGGGGTAAGAAACCTGCTTATGAATGGGGCTTCGGTAAGGCTTACGCATATAGTATGTTCGCTTAATTACAGGCGTCTTCCGGATTTTGTAAGATTTGCCGCAGAAACAATGAATGGTGTGCGTCTTGTGCAGTTCAGTTTTCTGAAAGCCATGGGTGGAGTTCTTAAAAGACCGGAACTGCTTCCTTCATATAGTGAGGTTTCGCCGTTTATCATTGAGGCCTTCCGTATCTGCCGTGATAATGGCATAAATGCTATTACGGATCATATCCCGCCATGTTTCCTGGGGGAATATTTCAATCTTAATGTGGATTTTATGAAAACCATCTCAGGGGAGAATACAGATATTTCCCGCAAAGAAAAAAAGCAGCTGCCTGCCTGTGCCGGATGCAGATTCGCGGAAAACTGCTTCGGTCCGCGTGAGGATTATGTAAATCTGAAAGGAGGGGCTGAGATACGGCCTGTAAAATAATCTGTTATGAATGAAATTGAAGAGATACGCAGTATGTTTCCGGCCCTTTCCTCACGCAGAGACGGAAGAAGGCTTATATATTTTGACAATGCCTGCAGTGTTCTTAAACCCAGGTGCGTAATAGACGCGGTAAACAGCTGGATGACTTTTAATGGCGGATGCGGTGGTGGAAGATCTTCACACGCACTCTCATCGGAAACTGATGAATTGTGTACCATTGCCAGAGCGCGCGTGGCAGAATTTGCCGGAGCGTCTCCGGCAGAAGTAATATTTACAGGAAATACTACTGAAGGTATTAATATTGTCGCCGGTTCACTGCCTTTTTCCAAAGATAAAAACGAGGTTATTCTTCATTCCGCAGGGCATAACAGTCTTTTGCTTCCATTTGTGGAAGCCGCCTCAAAAGGTCTTTGCAGAATAAAATTTGCCGGAACTGAAAATCCGCTGTTTTTTGATGAGAATGAAATACTTGACAGTATAAATGATAAAACTGCTCTTGTAGCCCTGCCTTTGGTTTCAAATGTCACGGGCGGGGTTTTCTGTACTGATAAAATCATAAGAAAGGCCCATAGTGCCGGAGCTTATGTTCTGTCTGACGCGGCGGCTTTTATGCCTGTTCATTATCCGTACTGGAAAAATGAAAAAAGCGTACAGGCCGGTATAAATATACATACCGGACATGAAAGCGTGAAAAAAAGCAGGTTTGAACTGTATGAAAGGCCTGATTTCATATCTTTTTCAGGGCACAAGACCGGAGCACTTCCATCAGGAGCGCTTGTCTGCCGCAGAGAACTGTTTCATCTTCTGAAAAGCCATGTGTCGGGGGGAGGAACTGTCGCCAGCGTCGGCTTTACGGAAGGAAAATTAAATATAAGATGGCTTGAAGGCTACAAAAGACATGAAGCCGGAATACAGAATTATCCTGGGATAATCAGTTTCGGTGAGGCTGCCGCTTTTACAGACAGTATTGACCGGAAAAAAATATACCGCCATACATCCGGTCTTGCGTCAATGCTCTCGGAAAAACTTGCAGAGCTTCCGGAAATATGCATTGTTAATCCGGAAAATGAAAGAGACACTGCCATAGTTTCATTCTTTTTCAGGGACAAGGATATTTCGGCGCAGGATTTCAGTCTTTATCTTAATTCGGATAAAGACATAAATGTATGTATACGCGCCGGAAAGCACTGCGCCATGCTTGCGCATGATATTGCCGGAATAAAAGAAACCATCCGCGTATCATTCTATGTGTACAATACGGAAGAGGAAGTGGATATTTTCGTGAAACTTCTGAGGGGTTTTCTGTCAGCCGCAGCGTAAGACTTACGGCTGTTATTCCGTAACCGGACGGAACTCATCCCAGCCATACAGTTCAGGATATTCACGCCAGGGTCCTTCGCATTTGCTGAAATATATACACTTTTCACATGAGGGTGCTTTTGCCTTGCCTATGTTCTTACGGTAATCGGAATAGTTCTCCAGATGAACATTGCCGTCGAATACCGGGCCTTCCGGTATTATCTGCTCGGCCACACATTCCTCATAGCCTTTCATGAGGCAGAAAGGTATGGCTTCCGTGTAACAGCATAGTCCTGCGCGCAGACCTATGTCAAGACCCTGTTTTATATAAGGCAGTACATCAGTTTTTCTGGGAACAAGCCATTTTTTGTTTGTTTCCGCCGTGCCTATGATATGTACGAAAGCGAACTGGAACTGGCTTACGCCTAAAGAAACAAACAGAGCAGCCATTTTGGGAAATTCCGTGTAATTCTTTGTTGTTACAACAGTATTAGTTATTACCTTCATGCCGAGTTTTTTTGCATTCATTATGCCTGAAACAGTCTGTATGAAACTGCCTTTTGCATGAGTGAGTCCTTCATGTGTTTCGGCGCAGGCTCCATGCAGAGAAGGGCATAATTCCGTTACACCGGCGTCATGCAGTTTTTTCAGAAAATCCCTGTAGAGGAATGTCCTGCCGTTTGTCTGAATCTGTATGTTTTTATAGCCATGTTTCCTGGCAAATTTAACAAAGTCCAGCAGCTGCGGGTGAAGAGTTGGTTCTCCACCGGTAAAAGTAACTCCGTCGGAACCTTTGGAGGCCGCGTCAAGCAGATCCTTTTCAACCTGTTCCTGCGTGAGCTGTGTCACCGTGTCCCTCTTGTTTCCCTGCGCACAGAAATCACAGTGATTATTGCATTTAAATGTTATCTTTATGTCTACGCGGTTTCCCATGGTTTTGCTCTCCTGCCGGTTCCGCAGGCATTGTGCCGGAAACACGGTAAATAAATTATAAAAAAAAGAAGCCGCTGTGTTCCACAATAGGGCTGCAACGCGCAAAGGGTTTTTCAGGGAAATTTTTTATATATAATAGAAGAATGTGGCTGAAGAAGGAACTGGAAAAATATAAAAACTGGTTCGTTCCGTTTTTTGCCATTATTTCAGTTACATGGGTTGTTTTTCTTGTCTCTGCATGGGCAGGCAGTACGGAAAACAGCAGATATCTGGAATTAATAAAGCTGCTTCCTCTTTTCTCCACTGATTATTATTTTTCAGGTTCTACTGCTAAAGCATTACCTGGAAATATTTCGGGATTTTTTCGTGGTCTTCTTTTTTTTATTTCATTATACGGTTATGGACGTTTCGCTCTTTGTCTGATTAAAAAGAAATTTTCTTTTTCTGAGAAAATTATTTACGCAGTAGCTCTCGGCTTTGCACTTACAGGAGGCCTGGCTTTTTTTCTGGCCGCTGCGGGTCTGCTTTATACTGCTGTTCTGTCTGGAATTATAACTGCTGGTCTGGTAACAGGCATAATATCCATATTTAAAATGAAGCCACGTGCTCCGTCAATGGCTGCCAGGAACAGAAACGGTCCTGCATTTGCGCATAAAGGTTCATTTTCCGGTATAATTAGTGCGAAATGTTTTTTCAGCCCTGAATATTTATGCGGAAAGTTGCTTCCTCTGCTTGTTCTGGCAATATGCTGTTTTATGACTTTGTGTGGCGCTCTTTCTCCTGAGCCCTGCGGAAATGACGCGCTTAATTATCATCTGGCCGCACCTAATTACTGGCTGATTCATCACGGTTTTGCAGATATGCCGCAGCATATGTTTTATAATCTGTTCATGCTTCATGGGGCGGTGTGGGCCACTGCTCTCGGTACGGTAGGCCTTGGCGGTTTGAAGATTTATAATTTTTTTCTGGGTATAGTATCGCTGTTTGCTGTTTTCCATATTGTAAAAAAATATTCCAGCATAAATGCGGCGCTTCTGACCGTGGCGCTTCTTGCATCCTGTCCGTCTTTTGCAGATGGAATGGTTAAGTGTGGAACTGAAATACCGGTATTTCTGTTTACCACGGCATCACTATTAGTAATGCTGGGATTAACTGACAGATATGATAATGGCTGTGGTGACAGTTCTATTATTACTGTGGAAACAGCCCTGGCAGGTTTTTTCTCTGGCTGTGCTGTTGCTGTCAAGGCAAGCAGTCTGTTTTTTTCTGCAGCTGTGGCAATTATGCTTGTATACAGTGTTTTTAAAGAGAAAAGAAGGAATACTGTTGGAATATCAGGCGCAGAAATGATGCGGAATATTGTTGTTTTTGTAATTTTTCTGATTATACCTGTAATTCCATGGCTTGTTAAAAACTTTGTATACAGAGGCAATCCTTTTTTTCCTTTTCTCACATCTGTTTTCGGCGTTCCGGAAGGGTATAGCATACAGAATATAAGTACCTGGCTTGCAGATGTTAATAATAATGCTAAAGGAACCGGTTCGTTTTTTTATTTTCTGAAAAATCTGTTTCATTTATTCATTCCGGAAGATGGTAATATCTATAATGCGATTGTTCCTTTTTTTCTTCCGGCCTGGCTGCCTTTTTTTATTCTCCGTCCACCGTCACTTACATTGCCACTGCGCCGCATAGCTGTATTTGCCTTATCCGGTTTTCTGCTTATGTTTTCTACTGTACATATATTCAGGTTTCTGTTACCTGTTTATGCTGCTGCTCTTGTATTAACCGCACATCAGATTGAAAACACCTTAAGCGGAATTTTTAGAAATTGTGCATATGTATTTACTTTTATATGCTGTCTTGCATGTATGCTTATGTATCATTCCATGCTGTTTAGGCAGGGACTTTACGAGGTGCCGTTTGGCATTCAGAATATGGCCGGCTGGATGCGGGATCACTGCCCTGTGGATAATGTGCGGCTTTACCCGGAAATTGATGCGCTTATGGATAAAAATGACAAGGTGCTTCTTATAAACAGCGGCACAGCTTTTTATATCATGCATGACTATGAAGCATTTTCTTTTTATGATCAGTGGCCACTTCAGAAAGCCGCACATGATGCCGGCGGTGGAGATGAAATGTACCAGCTTCTGAAAAGCCGGGGAATAACTCATATCCTGTATGATAAAGGCTCTTTTATTAATACCTTTGCGGTAAGGAATATAACTTCTGACCACATAGCGGCGGAAATAATACATGAATTCTGGAACAGTCATCTTGAAACAGTAAAGAAATTTCATCCGTTACCGTATCAGCAGAAATATCCTTCATATCTGTACCGTGTTGTTGAAGAAAGAAAAGGAAAGAAGCCTGAAATGCTTTATCCTGATTTCTGATTTTTTCATTTCAGTCTTTCAGCGGTCCCTGCTGTTTAATTTGCTATACTTTATATATTCAGTTATTTATAAAGGCAATTTAAAATGGATAAAAGCAAGGACACCAACAAAAATTCTTATTCTAAAACCGTTTTTCTTCCCGTTACATCTTTTTCCATGAGAGGCGATCTTCCCAAAAAGGAACCGCTCATGCTGCAGAAGTGGCAGGAAAATCATATATATGAGAAAATGCTTGAGAAGCGCCGCAGCGCAAAACCGTTCATACTTCATGACGGCCCGCCTTATGCCAATGGCGATATTCATATCGGTCATGCACTTAACAAGATTCTTAAAGACATAATAATAAAAGCCTATGCCCTGCAGGGACATTACACGCCTTATGTGCCCGGCTGGGACTGCCATGGCCTTCCCATTGAGCAGGCCCTGCTGAAAGAGATGAAAATGGGCAAGCGTCATATAGAGGATATACCTGCGTTCCGCCGCAGCGCCCGTGCTTTTGCCAGACGTTTTGTTGATATACAGCGTGAAGGATTTAAGCGTCTTGGTGTTTTTGCGGACTGGGAGCATCCGTATATAACGATGACGGATGATTATGAAGGCACTGTCATAAAGGCTTTCCGTGAGCTGAAAGAGAAAGGTCATATACACCGTGACAAGAAAACAATTCACTGGTGCATGACCTGTGAAACCGCTCTCGCAGATGCCGAAGTTGAATACAAAGATGCCTCTTCACCGTCAATTTATGTGCGTTTTGTGCTTCAGAATCTGCCTGCTGGAATACCAGCAGACAGACTGGGGAAAACCTCTATAGTTATATGGACCACAACTCCGTGGACCCTGCCTTCAAATATGGCTGCCGCTGTAGCTGAAGATGAAGAATATGTCGTACTGGAATCGGAAGG
>CACZRG010000245.1 GCA_902783485.1 uncultured Elusimicrobium sp. | reverse complement strand
TAACCACGGGGTTATGGTGTAGCCTGGTTAACACGTCGCCCTGTCAAGGCGAAGATCGCGGGTTCGAATCCCGTTGACCCCGCCAGTATAAAAAAAGCCCTCCATGTTTCCCGGAGGGCTTTTTGATTTTATTGTTCTTCTATATATTTTAACGGCACAATGCGGCTTATGGCTTCTTTTGCCTTTTCCAGCTCTGATCGTGAAATATGGTTGAATTGATACCCGAACTGCTTTCGGGAATATCCGATTTCCTTAAAATAAAGCGGCGGTATGCCGTGGAAAATTATTATGCATCTCAATGAATCTGAACTTCTCTGCACGGCATGTATAGACACATTTTCCACTTTATTCCATGGTATTATCATAGGACAATAGCGTGATTTGGCTTCGTGACTTTCCGGGCTGAATCCTTCGGCAGTAATATAATATTTTCTTCCTTTGGTTGCCCAGTATACGCCTCCTGCCAGAAACATACAAAAAGCTGCTCCTGCAACGCATTGTCTGCGGGCATCAGGATTGTTTGTATCCAAAGCGAATTTGCCTCCGAACAGCGGGTCAAGAGTGAAAATAGCCATGTAAAGACAAAACAGGGAAAATGCCGAGAATACGAATATAAAGAAATATAAAAAAACCGAATCATCGGAAGTTCTGAACTCAGCCGGCTCAAACGGCCTGTTCTTATCCGGAATGATGTCTGTTTCAGTTTTTTTCCTGTGGCTATTACGCACTATATGATATATTATCAGCAGAAATGCCAGTATGGCGGAAGCTGAAAGAACCGTGTATTCAGGAAAGCCCTGCGGCTTATTCGTCATGCCCAGTACGCCGAAAACAAATCTGTCTCCTAAAAGAATACCGGTAATTGTGCCGGAGCATACAAGACCCCATAAAAGCATAACAATAAAATTTTCAATCTGTTTCATTACTCTGATTATACCGCTTTTGTAAATTTTTTAAAACATTAAATAATATTTTTTCTTCTTGTTCTTTATGCTGAATTTGTCTGGCAAAGCAGTGCTGTCTGGCATTAAACCTGATTTTACGGTAATTAAAACGGCCCCGATTTTGTCAGGGCCGTTTGTTATACTGCCTCATTCCTGTAAGGCGGAAATAATTTTATTATAGTCCGCTACGCAGGAATATTTACAGTTTTATTTCCTTCTGCTTTCTGCCGGGCTTGAACTTTATCTCGCCCTTGCTTATGGCCTGCACGGGGCATACTATTGCACAGAGATGGCAGCCCACGCATTTGTCATGGTTGCAATTCGGGCGGCGTTTTTCGCTGTCCCATTCCATGGCCTGATGTGCTCCGTCGTAGCAGGAGATAACGCAGCGTCCGCAGCCTACGCATTTGTCATTGTCTATCTTTGGATAAACGATGTAGTCGCGGTTAAGCTCCTCGCAGGGGATAATGTTCTTATTGGCAACGCCTACGAGGTCTTCAAGCCTGTCCACGCCCTGCTCTTCCATATAATGCTGAAGACCGTTCTTCATGTCCTCAACAACACGGTAACCATACTGCATTATCGCGGTTGTCACCTGAAGGTTTCTCGCGCCAAGGAGAATGAACTCCGCCGCGTCTTCCCAGGTCTCTATTCCGCCTATGCCGGATATTTTTATATCGGGAATACCCATGCGCAGCTGCTGCACGAAGCGAAGTGCCACAGGCTTTACGGCCTTGCCGGAATAGCCGGATATGGAGGATTTCCCGTCCACTATCGGCATTCCTATTTTCTTGTCGAGATCAACATTACATATTGACTTTATTGTGTTTATTGCGGAAATACCGTCTGCACCGCCTTCAAGGCAGGCTTTTGCCACAGGAACCATGTCCGTAAGGTTCGGGGTCATTTTTGCCATCATCGGCAGTTTTGAGCCTCTTTTCACTGCGGCACAGTATTTGCGGCAAAGTTCCGGATTTGAGCCAACGTCGGAACCCATTGCGTGTGATGTCATCTGCGGGCAGGAGAGATTCATTTCTATCATGTCCGCTCCGGCTTCCTCAACCAGGCGGGCAAGCTCTTCCCAGTCAGCCTCGTTAGTTCCCATTATTGAAGCAATAAGAACCTTGTTTGGAAATTCCTTTTTGAGGCGGCGAAGGTCTTCAAGGTTCTGTTCAAGCGGATGTTCCGCTATCTGCTCCATATTCTTGAATCCAACAAAAGGCTCTGCCTCCTTGGTTACGGAGTCAAAACGTGGGGAAACTTCGTCTATAAGGAAATGTTTTGGGCCTATGGTCTTGAATACAACTCCGCCCCAGCCGGTCTCATAAGCCTTGCGGCACATGTCATAGCAGTTGCCTACGGGAGATGAGGAAAGGCAGAACGGATTGTCAAAATGCACTCCGAGGAAATCTATGCCTAAGTCTTTCTTTTTCATGTTTATTTGCCTCCAAGGTATTCTGCTATGTCTGCGGCAGCCTGTTTTGCAGTGCCTACTGCATAGACGACGGTTTTTTCAGCATGACCTATGTCGCCAGCGAAGAAGATATTGGAAGTTCCCATGCGGTTTCCTTCCGCCTTTACTTCGCCTTTTTCAGACGGAATGCTCAGTTTGTCAAGCTCGTTTTCCTGGCCTATGGCAAGAATTATTATATCCGCCTTTACTTTAAGCTCTGCTCCGGTATAGCGGTGCTGGAATGACACCTCATTGCCGTTTACTGCGACAGGCTTGAAGCCGTCAATTATGGAAACATTGTTCTCCTGAGAGGTGCGGAGTTCCTTGCGGCTCGCGCGGAACTCGTCAAAAGTCTCATAAACAACATCTGTAACATGTTTTACTCCGAGCAGGCGCAGTGTTGTCACTGTATCCATTGCCACATCGCCGCCGCCTATGACAAGAACATTGTCCGGCAGTTCTATTTTTCCGGCTTTGCTCTTTGCCTCTTTAAGAAATTCCGTAGCAGTGCTTACGTTTTTGCAGCCGTCAAACATGGCAAGGTTCTTGCCTTTGCTGAAGCCTGTGGCTATAAGAACGGCATCGTATTTCTGCGAAAGTGCAGCAACTGATTTTATTTCGCAGTTTGTGTTTATTTTTACGCCTAATTTCTTTATGCGGGCTATTTCATAGTCCACTATGGAATTGGGCAGCCTGTATTCGGGAATGCCGTAGCGCAGGTATCCGCCGGCTTTTTCCGATTTTTCAAATATCTCGGCGGCAAAGCCTTTCTGGGCAAGGAATGCTGCGGCGGAAAGCCCGGCAGGGCCTGAGCCGATTATTGCGACTTTCTTTCCGTTCGGTGTTCCGGCCTCCAGTATTTCCATTCCGCAGGCCTGTTCAAAATCTGTGACAAAGCGCTGTATCGCGCCTATGTTTATGGGGGCGTCTATGCCGCAGCGGGAGCAGGCTTTTTCGCAGTACCTTTCCGTTGGGCATACCCTGGCGCATATAGAGCCTAATGGGTTGTTTGTGCGTATTGTTTCCGCCGCGCCCTTGAAGTTCTTGAAGCGTACGGAGCGTATGAACTTCGCTGGGTCTGTTTTTGCGGGGCAGGCCGCGGAGCATGGTGCGTCAAGGCACAGCAGGCAGCGCGAGGCCTCTTCCATGACCAGGCGTGGAGTCAATGCCTTGTCATATTCCTGAGTATATTTTTTTAACACGATAAATCCTCCGGTATAAGAGTGTTTAATATATAATAACATAAAATAAGCAGATG
>CACZRG010000244.1 GCA_902783485.1 uncultured Elusimicrobium sp. | reverse complement strand
CGAGAATTATGAATGGACGGATATGTACGAAGGCTTCGCGAAGACAGCCGAAGAAGAGGGTTTTAAGGAACTGGCTGCCAAATTCCGCCTTGTAGCCGCCATTGAGAAAAAGCATGAGGAACGCTACCGCGCGCTGCTTAAGAACATAGCGGAATCAAAAGTGTTCGAAAAAAGCGAAGTGAAAATATGGGAATGCCGCAACTGCGGACATATTGTCGTGGGAACAAAAGCCCCGGAATTATGCCCTGCATGTGCCCATCCGCGCAGCTACTTTGAGATTCACGCAGAGAATTACTGATTTACAGTAAAGGAAATAGGGGACATGGCTGTCCCTGCCGTTACCGTAACAGGCAGTGGTTCTGCATAAAACCGGCTGATCAGGCGCAGCCGGTAATAAAAAGGACGGGATTTTATTCCCGTCCTTTTCTTTTTTTGTCTTTTCTGGAATCTTCTGCCTGATTTACTGCTATAATTTTCAGCAGAAATCAGCACATTTGCTACAGAATGTATCCTGTCAGAATCTTTCCCAGAGTTTCGCTGCAAGTTCTGCTGATTTTGCGTATGCTTCCTCAACATCAAAATTCAGTTTCAGAACCTTGTTTTCCATAAGAACTTTTCCATCGGCTATGGTTGTGTCCGCTATAGCATCAGACATTCCGAATACCAGATGTCCGGCGAAATTGTTTTCATCGAACGGAGAGGGGGCAAGATAGTCCATTATGACAATGTCTGCCATATATCCTTCTTTCAGCACGCCTATTCCCTCGAAGTAGCGGTTGGCTATTTTAGCATTATTGAAGGCAAGGGCGTTTACTGGCTCCATGAAGCCCTGGGACGGGTCATGCGTAAGATGCTGCATCCATACGGCCATGCGCAGGGAATTTGTCATTCTAACTGTCATGGCATCTGTTCCCATGCCGAGAAGAATTCCTTTGGCGGCAATCTTTACCATATCTCCTGTTCCTATTGCATTATTCGCATTGGATTCAGGATTCTGCACAATAGCCGTATCTGTTTCCTTCACCAGGTCCATCTCATGTTCATTTATATGCACGCAGTGCGCGGCAATGGTCTTGTTCCCTAAAACTCCTGCCTTGTGGAAGCGTTCTATTACGCGGCAGCCGTGCTCCGCCTGGCATTTTTCCACATCTGCGAGGCCTTCGGCAACGTGAACATGGAAGCCAACTCCGGCATCTTTGGCCATTTCCACTGCTTTGCCAAGTGTTTTGTCGCTTACCGTGAACGAGGCATGAAGACCGAAAAGAGCCTTTATGCTGTTATTGTTAAGTCTGCTGGCGTATTTCGCAAATTCATAGTTCTCTTTAAGACCTTCCTCCGCGCGCTGTTCGCCGTCGCGGTCTGATACTTCATAGCACAGGCTGTTGCGCAGCCCTACAAGGTTTGAGGCTTTTTCAATCTCATGCAGTGAACCCAGTATATGATACGGGCTTGCGTGGTGGTCTATCATTGTTGTTGTGCCATGCTTTACAGCTTCTATCATGGGAATAAGGGCGCTGTAATAAGTGTCCTCAAGAGTCAGTTTTTTGTCCAGTCTCCACCACAGATTGTCCAGAACCTCAAGGAAATTTGTTGATGGTTTCGCTTTGCCTAGACCGCGGGAGAATGTGCTGTAATAGTGCATATGGGCATTTATGAATCCCGGCATTACAACCCTGCCGTGCGCGTCTATTACCTTGTCATATTTGCCGGTAAATTCTGCTTCCGGGGCAATTTTCTTTATTTTGTTGCCCTCAATAAGCAGTGCGTGTCCGCGCAGAACTTTGTTGTTTTCTCCCAAAGTTACTATTATTCCGTTTTTTATCAGTATTGTGTTCATCAAATTCTCCTTAATATTTCAGAAATATTTTATTAAAAATTTTTTCCTTCCATTAAAATATTTTTGTGATTGCCTTCGTTTTTTGGAGTTAATGGAGTTTTTATGTGCAGCATGGTTGTAATCTCCATGGATTTATTATTGCACATCCTGACCTGCGTGTCAATCCGACAGTTGAATCCGCAGATCTGCTTTTAAAAATGTCTGTTTATTTTATTCTTTGTGTCTGGCTGTCCTTTTTCTTTTTCCCGGCCTGATCCATGAGAAACTTCTTCATCGCTTCTGCTGCACGTGCCTCCCTTTCGGATTGTTCAAGCTGGTTTTTCAGGGTATCTATATTTCTTTTATTGGCATATGACTGGCTTTGTTTCATGTCCCTGCCTGCTTTTTCACGCAGTCTCAAGTGGTTTTGAAAATCCGCGTCAGGATTATGGGCTTTATTATTATAAACGGATTTTCTTCTTTCTTCAATAATTGCTTTTTCCTCTGCAGACAGCGTATGAAAATCTATATATTGTTTTGTCTTAACGTATGCAAATAAGGAAAATATAATGAATATAGCGGCAATTATGCTGTTTTTCAGATTAATTATACTGACTGATGATGTTTCTGTATATGCGTTAAGATAGGCTTTTTCCAAAGTTTCTTTTTTCGCCTTATAAACATCTGCTGGCAAATGTATGGCAATGACAGCAATTTTGTTTAATTCGTTTTCGTATAATTCCTTTATGGTGCCGCATTCAGCGGCAAGATTCATAAGATTGCTGTACTT
>CACZRG010000243.1 GCA_902783485.1 uncultured Elusimicrobium sp. | reverse complement strand
TTCCATTTGGCTGCGGCAAGCATGCCTTTATCGCCGTACTGTGCAAAATCCTCCATATATCCGACTCTCTCACGGTATATTTTGGCGCCGTATTTCTTTTTAAGCATACTTTCCAGTTCGGCGGGAATATAACCACGGAAAATATTCGGCGAGTATATTTCAAGTATTCTCGCACCTCCCTTTTCCAGTTCATCGCTGAACCTGGCAGAAGCCACTGTGTCTTCATCAGGAATGAGAAGCAGTACTTCCACCTCCTTATCGGCGAAAACAGGCATTGTGACAAGGGAAATAATAGCTAAACCAATAATAGCAGAAAAAGTGTATATATTTTTCATAGCATATAATCTATAATCTTATTATGAGCAATTATCCGCAGCCTTCGCAAGAGCCCGACTGTGTTGAAGCCGAAATAGTTTACAACGGTGGAGACAAGGAGGAAAGCGCCCGCATATTCGGTAAAACCGGTGGAACTGAAACGGGTGGCGGACATAAAAAGGAAACATCCGGCAGAAGCGGGACTGACAATGCTGATTCAGGTACTGAAAAAGTAATAAAAAGAATCAATACTGTATTTAAAGGTTTCGGCGGAATAATGCTGTTATTGGGACTGCTGCTGTGCACAGGCGGCATATTTCTTGCAACAACAGTAATAGGCATAATTTTCGGCATTCCCATGATTATCGCCGGTTTTGTACTTATCTGGCTGGGAATAACTTTCTGCGGGGCAGGCCCAAGGCAATAAGTTTTACCAGAAGTACTGACTGAAAAAATTATATACGACCTGCGGAATCAGCAGTTCTCAAAATTTCCCAACAGAACCTGTTCCGGCTCCAGCCGGACACCTGTTTTTTCCATTACGGTTTTCTGTATTTCCCTGATAAGTCTGTAAATATCCGTTGCGGTCGCACCGCCTTTGTTAATTATAAAACCGGCATGTTTTTCCGAAACAGCTGCACCGCCACGGGAAAGTCCTTTAAGCCCGCATATATCCACAAGCCGCGAGGCATAATCACCTGCCGGACGGCGGAATACGCTGCCGGCAGAAGGATAATCCAGTGGCTGCTTCTGTCTGCGGGATGCCAGTATTTCACTACGTATGGCAAGAAGTTTTTCCGGGTCTGCCTGTTTCAGGCGGAATTCAGCAGAAACAACGGTATAATTCCTTGGGAAACCTGAATATCTGTAGGAAAATTCCACCTCCGCGCGCTGATAACTGATTAATTTCCCCTCCGGGGTAATAACAGTAAATGATTCAAGAAAATCAGCGGTCTCACAACCGTATGCACCTGCATTCATGCGCACGGCACCGCCAACACTGCCTGGTATTCCTGAGGTTTTCTCATAGCCGCCGAGACCACGTCGCAGACAGCCTGTCACAAAGGAATCCCATAACGCACCTGCCTCTGCCCTGACAGACACGGATTTTCCGGCAGAAGTATCAGGTAATTCCGGGAAATAAATTTTATTCATAAGACCCGTAAATATGGTTATACCCGGCAGACCGGAATCACTTACAAGGATATTCGAGCCACGTCCCAAAATCGTAACAGGAACGTCTTTAGCCTTCGCGTAAGACAGAATAAATGTCATTTCCTCTATATTTAGCGGTTTTACAAGAAACTCAAAATTGCCACCGGTACGGTATGTGGTATAGGCAGCTGCGGAAACATCTGCTTCTGCCCTGTTTCCGAACTTTACTTCAAGTTCTTCGGTCAATTCCTTCATGCTGTTTACACCGCTATTGTTTTTTCTGTTCATTTTTTCTGCCTTTATTTCCATAACCACGTCTGACAAGTTTTTCCGCTTCCTCATTCAAAGGATTGCGCTCAAGCACATCAAGGCATATTTTCTCCGCTTCCTCATGTCTTCCAAGGCCTTCCAGCGAATAGGCACGCAGAACAAGAGCATCTTCATTATTCTGCAGCATAGCGCACAGTTTTTCAGAAATGCTTTCAGCCTCTTTGTATCTGCCTTCATTTACCAGAAGACCGCCAAGAGCATACATGGCTTCCGCACTGCTTTCGTTTATATCAATAGTCATTCTGAACATTTTTTCAGCTTCCCGTATGTTTCCTTCTTCCATATAAATACTTCCGGCATTATAGGCAGCGTCATAACGGGAAGAATCAAGTGTCAGGGCTTTATTGAAAAAGGAAAGCGCAGCGCCACGGTTTCCCGCTGCAAGATAAATTTTACCGGCATTGCACATATACGGGCTGTGATCAGGCCTAAGTTCAAGTGCCTTGTTTATATATAACAGTGCGGCGCCATAATTTTTTTTCAGATACTGCACATTGGCGAGATTGTTCCATGCAATATCACATTTTTTATTGTATTCAAGAGTGTGAAGCCACAGCGTTTCGGAATCTGTCCATATTTTCTGCTGAAAAAAACAAATGGCGCCGAACATAAGCGGCACAAGCGCAGCTGCTGCAAAAGGAAATATTTTATTGCCGCGGAAACTGTTTATAAAGACTGCGCAGCCATAACCGTAAAGCAATGCCATGGAAAGCAGCGGCAGATATGTATATCTGTCGCTTACCGGCTGCGGAGCACCGTTAAGCATTCCGCATACGGGAAACAGAGCTATAAGATAATAAACCAGCGCGAATATGAATACAGGCTGTGTTTTACGTACACGCCAGGCAATGAAACCAGCGGTAATAAAAAACAGAATGGAAATTATATCCGGAAGAAGCCATGAATCAGGGGCGGAATAAACCGGGGCAAGCCCTGAAGGCCACAAAGCCTTTAGAAGATAAAAACCATAAGCGTAAGGAACTTTTACGGGTGAAGGCTGATACCATGCGGGAGGCCTGCCATAAAGTTCATCGCTCCCCGCACCAAAGTACGCAATCAGGGCAAAAATCAGAGCAGCGGCAAAGAAAGGAATTTTCTCAGTAAGGGCTTTTCTGCATTCCCCTGAAAACCAGCCGTTTTCAGACTGAAAACGTTTAACAGGGAAGAAATCAAACAGAATCAGAAGCGGAGGAACAATAATGGCCATGCTTTTGGACAGCAGAGCGGCAACAAGGAAAACGATCGAAGCATAATACAGTTTTTTATTATACTCAGGCTTATAGAAACGGAGCAAATACGCTATCATTGAGCCAAGAGAGAAAAAACCGCAAAGCACATCCCGTCTTTCAGTAATCCATGAAACGGATTCCGCACGCAGCGGGTGCAGGGCAAAACACAGAGCCGCAAGCAGCGCCCCAGGAACAATTCCGGCACTGTAACCAGACCTGTTTTCCTGTTCACTGCTGCTGCCTGCTCCGTATGTATTCAGCTCCGGAGAAAGCTTAAAAACAACAAGTGAAAACAGAAAAAACAGTACGGCATTCATACTGTGAAGTACTACAGATGTAAGATGATAACCAAATGTATTCATTCCCCACAAAGTGTAATCAGCCGCATATGTAAGCCAGCTTAAAGGCTGATAATGATTCATATGAAAAGTGGTAAACATCCACTTTATATTGCTCCAGCCAAGACCGCGGTAATTTATGTTCCGCACAAAATTAAGACTGTCATCCCAGTCAAGAAATTCACCGTTCAGGGAAAAAGAGAACAAGACAAATGTAACAATAAAAACAAATACGGCACAGGCCGCAACAGTATTCAGTTTGATTTTTTTCATATAAAACTTCCGTTTTATAATTTTACTTTATTATGAAACATCAGGCATAACATCACAAAAATCACAATCCACGCGTAAAGCGTACACATAATTTAAGGAAGAGAAAACAAAATAATGCAGGAATATCCCCTGGAACAATGAGTGATTAAGGAGAGCAGTAACAGTGTTTCTGCCGGCAATGTGCTATCCGGACATAAAAAAATGCGCGGGGCGGGACTCGAACCCGCAAGGTTGAAATCACGCCAGTTGAAACAGTGCGTCGTCGTTAATTCTGTTGAAATCGCGCTATTTTTAAAGGTCATTGTTTTGCCTTGTGACTATGTTTTTTGCCGGTCACTGGGCAGTTTATGGACACAAGATTTATGGCAGAACTTTGATAGCCCGCTGCAATGTCTGCGGGGCCAAATGGGCGTAAATCTCAGTCATTTCTATGCTGCTGTGCCCCATCATTTTGGAAACTGTATAAAGTTCCACTCCTTTCTGCACCAGGTGGCTGGCAAAAGTATGCCGTAATTTATGGACGAAACTCTTGAATCCTATGGACTTCATAAGTTTGCTGTAGGCTGCGGTTATAAAATACTTGCTTGAGCGGGAACAGTCTCCAATTGGCTGAACTACGAAGCCATCCTTTGACCTGGGGGTCTGTTCCAGCTCTTCTTTCAGGTCTGAACTTATCGGAACATACCTGAAGTTTTCCGTTTTGTTTGCCTTGACATAGATCTGG
>CACZRG010000242.1 GCA_902783485.1 uncultured Elusimicrobium sp. | reverse complement strand
TATTCGAAAGCCTCAAATGCCCCCGGCTTTATCACAGGAGGCAGCTGTGCAAGATCCCCCACCAGCAGAACCTGCAGGCCGCCAAAAGGCTGCAGATGATTGCCGCGCGCCTCGCGTGAAAGAAGATCCATTGCATCCAGCATATCCGGCCTTACCATTGAAACCTCATCTATGACAAGCAGATCCGTACGCATAAGAACAGACTGAAGCTTACTACGGGGTACAGCAAGAATTTCATCTAAAATAAGAAAATCACTTAAAGGCAGTCTGAACAGGGAATGTATTGTTGCAGCCCCCAAATTAACCGCGGCAGCGGCCGTAGGACAGACAACCCTTATCTTTTTAGCAGAATGACTGCGCAGATACTGTATAAATGTTGTTTTTCCCGTTCCGGCACGGCCCTGCAGAAAGACATTCTCCGATGTTTTTTCAATAATATCGAATATTTTACGCTGCTCTTCATCAGGAGTAAAATTATTTTCAGGCAGTTCCTCAGCCACAATTTCATTTTTTTCAATATTTTTTGTATTTTCAGCCCCCATGCTATAATCCACTCAGTAAAATTCCGTAACAAATAAAGTTATCATAATCCTGGATTCAGAAAAGCGGACCCCATACAGATTCCGCTTTCAGCATTGATTCAGAATATTCTCAGTCCTTGAAAAGTACCGAACACATTTCAGTCCAGGAAGACCAGAAACGGCTTAAAACTGTTTTAACAGGTGTGGGAAGATTCAGATTGCTTATAAAACTGCCAGCTTCCTCGTATGATTCATTTTCTTCAGGCATTACAAACATGAGAATAAAATATATTACAGCCATCCAGTTGAAAGTCAACACTATAAGGAAAAAACATACCCTGAGCAGGCGCGGGGAAAGCCCTAAATAAGCAGCAAGTCCGCCTAATATGCCTGTAAAAACCCTGTTGTCTCTGCTTTTTATAAAACGCACGTTATTTTCCATACTACTATTATAACACACTTAAGCCTTTTTGTAATTTTCATTTTTTATCCGCAGATAAAAGTATTGTACAGGTTAGAACCATAAAAGCAAAATATGTTATAAAAAAAGATATAATAACAAATATTATCTGGAGGCAATATGAGAAAGGGATTTTCGCTGATCGAACTTTTAGTAGTTGTTCTTATTATGGGAATACTGGCTTCTGTCGCCATGCCACAGTATTTTAATACCGTTGAAAAATCAAGAGCTTCGGAAGGAATACAGACATTGAAAACATTAAGAGATCAGCAGGCTGCCTGTATTACGAAAAATCCGGACGGTGAAGGCTGTATGCAGGGAGCACCGGGCAACAATCTGTTTACATATGCAGACGGAATAAATGGAACAGAAAGCCCTATTTGTGATTATGGAACAACAGCTGGGCCTGCAACCCAGAATTGGGAATACTGGGCAGACGGACAGTATATCGTAGCCATACGTAGACCCTGCAACAAATATACCCTTGAAACAACAGCCTATAAATCCAACTGGAACGATCCGGAAGTAAACAGAATAGGCTGCTCCAATGACGGAGACAAAGACTGGTGCGCTATTCTCGGCTGTGTAGTGGAAGGCAACAGATATTTCCTGCAGTAAAACCTGAAAGCATTATCCAGCAGCAAAAGACAGTATACGGCTTTTAACTATGAAAAATAATAAAAACATATAACAAATTACATTTTTAAATACGGAGACAACATAATGGCTACAATGATACCGGCATCAGAAAAGGTAATGTTCAACAATAAAAGTGAAGAAGCTTTTTACAGATTCTTCCAGAACAGTCCGAAAACAAAAGACTGGACGGTTTTCTACTCATACCGCAAACGTGTAGCACGTTTCGGCGAGGTTGATTTTATAGCTGTTATTCCAGGAGAGGGAGTTATAGCGCTTGAACTGAAAAACATCATTCCAACAAAAATATCCTCCTCGGAATTCATTTACGACTATAACCGTGTTCACACAAGCGCTCCGAATCCTTTCACGAAACTACAGTATCAGGCACTTGAGATAAAAAACTTTCTAAGGCAGGACCCTGCCTGCAATGGTACATTTGTAAGCCATGTAATCATGTTTCCCAAATACAGAAAGGAATTTTCGCATGATATATGCCGCAGAAGGGAATTCTATCTTAACGCGCAGTATTTTGACACGGATGGACGCCCTACACCGGAACTGCCGGATTATCTGCTAAACCTGCACCACAATCAGAAGGAAAGTGTGAAATGTCTGCCGCCTAAAAACATAAAAGAGGCTATAGAAAGAACCATTCAGCTTCTGAAGCCGGTTTTTGAGGTTAACGAACGGGAAGCCGCGCTGGACATAGCCGACACCCTGTCTTCGCTTAATCAGGATATAGGCATACAGTACAAAATGCTGAAAGATATGCCAAGACTGCTGATACATGGTGGCGCCGGCACAGGCAAAACACTTATGGCTTTCCAGAAGATTAAAGACGCAAGGGCTGCCGGGCTTAAAACACTTTTCCTATGCTTCAACCGTCTGCTGGGCGCCTCGTTCAAGGATGCATTCAAAATGTGTTCCGATGTAAAGGCCTGCTGTCTTGAAGAATACATGATGAAAGGCGCAGCAAAAAACGATGTCAAATTTACAAAAGCGGAAAAAGACAGTCCGGATTTTTTCTACAAAACACTTCCGGAAGCTTTCCTTAAGAGCGAATGCAAAAAGTATGATCTTCTGGTAGTTGACGAATTCCAGGACATATGCAGCCAGGAATATCTGAAAGTACTCGATGCCTCGGTAAAAGGCGGCCTGCGTGAAGGCCAGGTATGGCTGCTAAGTGATTTCGACCAGAATATTTTCAACATGAAGAAAGTAAAGCGTGAGGAACGCTTCGCTGAAAAATATAATTTTAACGGCTGCCGGGTAAACCTGTGCATAAACTACCGCAATCCCGGAGCGGTTACACGTCTTGCCGAAAATCTTGTAAAAACAGACAATGTCCTTTATGAGAGAACGGCTGTAAGGGCAAGTGGTTCAGCCGATGAAATAATAATTTACAGATCCCCTGAGGATCAGCAGGACAAAATAGAAATTCTCATAGAGAAACTGCTTTCCAAGGAATGTGGTTACAGAAGAAGTGATATAGTAATTCTGTCTGCCCATTCATGGCAGAGTTCGGATATTAACAAAATGTCGGAAGCCAGACGTGGCTGGGGACGTTTTATAGCGTCACCGGAAAAAGCCACAGAGAATAATATACGCTTTACCTCGGTGCACCGCTTTAAGGGGCTGGAATCCAATGTCGTAATCCTAACGGACATAGATGACACAAAACAGTTCACCCCAAATCTTGAAACTGTGCTTTATACAGGAATAACAAGGGCCAAATACAAGGTTGTCTTCCTTGTGAAGGATACCACGGAAAACTATTTCCGCAGCCTGTACGATGAAAAGAAATAATATCCGTGACTGAACGCTGACATAAAAAAGCACACTTAAAAGTGTGCTTTTTTATGTTTCACCCGAACAAAAACAAAAAATGCTTATTTTTTTACGCGTATAACGGGCCTTACCGCACCGTTATTGCGGCTTACAAGAGTACCATCAGCAAATACAGTACCGTCATTATATACAAAAGCGGCCATATTGGGAGTTGCTCCCTGTGTGCGCAGCCACCACCATGTGGCACCATCTTCAGGGGAAACAAAAACGCCTTTTCCGGCGGCATATGGCGTTGGGATAAGACGGTCAGCCGTACCTTCAAAATATCTGTTCACTTCCTCAACCGTGAGAATGGTTATCTCACCAGAAAGCACTTTCTGTTCAGCAGCGGAAAAGGCCTCTTTTTTAAAGTCATTATTAAGCCAGTTTCTCAATTCTGATATATCCCAGTTGTTGCTGCTATGATCATATTCCACCGCGTCAAGCCCTCTCAGCGAGAGAAGAACATACTCTTTTTCCGTGGTGTCAAGGACTATCCACTCAACAGGCTGCTTTGTTCCATCTGCCGTATAGGGATATTTTCCGAAAACCGCTGTTTTTCTTTCTTCCATATTCTAACCGTTCCTTAAGATTCTGAATGTACAATTAAATTATACTTATGATTGGATAATGTTTCAATTTATTTTCTGCAATGTATAAATACTCTCTGTATTAAGAAAAACATTGATTCTATAATTATCCCGTCATGCTGAATTTATTTCAGCATCTATACTGCTTAATGAGAGCCTAAAGCAGGTTCAGGACAACAAAGTAATTTTTTGCCGGCCTTTATAATTACATCGTATCAATATTTTCATTTAAAAGAGCCATCTTAAATAAACAAATACTATAATATTTTTTATCATAACAAACAAAAATTATAATTTTTATTGATTTTATCTAAAAAAGCAGTTTTCTTTGTTTTGCTATAAAAGAAACATGGATAGTAAAATTGGTGACATTATCCGCATATACAGTATAGTAAAGCGGCAATGCCATATCGTGGCACTTTTCTTTGCCGGGAAAACATTATCAAATTACGCAATATAT
>CACZRG010000241.1 GCA_902783485.1 uncultured Elusimicrobium sp. | reverse complement strand
GCTGCAAAGAGCATGGATAATAAAATTCTTTTCATAAATGTGTTCCTCATTTCTGTTTTATGAAATGGCAAATTATGTCCTGAATAAATTATATATTTTTTAGCGCATATGTTTTTTATTCTGTCTTTCAGTATTCAATGCCATTCTTCAGGAATTGTATATTCTACATTTAAAAATGTTAAGATAAAAAACAGCAGTTCAATTTGTAAAATGCGTATTTGTCCTGGAAATATCTGCATTCCAAAGGAGGAAAAATGGAGAATATTGAAAGAGTTTATAAATTTCTTAAAGATGCTGATACATATTATCTCGCCACTGTTGAAGGCGACCAGCCAAGGGTAAGGCCATTTGGCACTGTTCTTGTTTTTGACGGAAAACTCTGTATCCAGACAGGGAAAGTGAAAGAATGCTCTAAACAGCTTGCCATAAACCCCAAAGCTGAAATATGTGCTTTTAATAAGGGCGAATGGATAAGGGTTTCCGGAGAACTCGTAGAATATGACAGCCGGGCAGTGCGGGAGGCCATGCTGAACGCCTATCCTTCTTTAAGAAAGATGTACAATGAGGATGACGGGAATACACAGGTGCTTTATTTCAGAAAAGGTAAAGCTGTTTTCTATTCTTTCACAAAGCCTGCTGAAACGGTGGAATTCTGAATCTGCCGGAATAAAACCGCAAGGCCGTTATAATTGAAACGGGGCCGGCGCTGTAATTTACAGTTGCCGGCCCCGGTTTTATTACTGATGTATGCGTAATCAGAATCAGTTCTGATGTTTCTCTATTGCCGTGCGGTACAGGTTAAGATATTCCTCTGCGGAATGATTCCAGGAATAATCTCCTTTCATCGCATTTCTTATCATTGTCTGAAAGTCTTTTTTGGCGTCAAACGCTTTTACCGCCTGCTGCAGCATCCACCTTAACTGTCCGTCGTCGGCATCATCTATGGCATAACCATTGCATTCTTCGGCTATACCGTTGTGGAACACTGTATCCTTGAGGCCGCCTGTTCTTGTTACAACAGGCAGAGCGCCGTATCTCATGGCAATCATCTGGCTAAGGCCGCATGGCTCAAACCTTGAAGGCATAAGGAAAAGGTCTGAAGCGGCGTAAATTTTATGTGCCAGCGGTTCATCAAAATCTGAGCTGAACGCCGCGCAGCCTCTATGGTTCTGCACAAGGTGGCGGAAGCCTTCGCATAATCCCGGATCGCCTGAACCGAGTGCAACAAACTGTATTTTATTCATGAATTCATAGGCTATGTGAAGCACTATGTCAAGCCCTTTCTGGCTGTCCATGCGGCTTACTATGCCGGCCAGGATTTTATCAGGATTTACTTCAAGGCCAAGCTGCTTCTGAAGTTCAAGTTTATTGGCTTTCTTGCCTTCCTCAAAACTGGTTATATCGTAATTCCTGAAAATCTTTGTGTCTGTGGCCGGATTCCATATTGTCTGGTCTATGCCGTTCAGAATTCCGGAAAGGTCTGCCGAGCGGTTTCTTAATATTCCGTCAAGGCCGTGCCCGAGATCCCCTCTGTACTGTATTTCCTCTGAATAGGTGGGGCTTACGGTTGTTATTATATCGGAATAAACAAGCGCGGCTTTCATATAGTTAAGGCCGCCGTAAAATTCCAGTTTTTCTGCTGTGAACTCATTCCATGAAAAACCTATTTTATGCAGGCTGTCTTTTGAGAACATTCCCTGATAGGCCAGATTGTGTATTGTGAAAACAGTGGCTGTCTTGTTAAAGAAAGGATCGCTGCCATAGAATGTGTAAAGGTATGCCGGCAGCAGCCCTGTCTGCCAGTCATGGCAATGAATCACTTCAGGTTTGAAATCAAGGAATCTGGCAGCTTCAAGCACCGCCCTTGAGAAAAAGGCGAAACGTTCGTCATTGTCCCAGTAATCTCCGGAGGGGGAGCGGTACATTCCGGGACGGTCAAAGAAACGCTTGCTGTTTATGAAGAAAACATTCACATTCTCCCATTTTGAATATTCCAGAGTTGTTTCTTCCATGCCACCGCCCATTGGAGTGAAGAATTTCCCTGGAGCCGGCTGGGGCATAAGTCCGGCGGGACAGCTTATGTCGCGGTAACGGGGGAGAAAAAGCACTACTTCATTGTCCGGATCCCTGGCGAAAACACGGGACAGTGCACCGGTAACATCTCCGAGACCGCCGGTTTTGAAGAAAGGAAACGCCTCGCTTGCAGCCATTAATATTCTCATAGAGTTCTCCTTGAAATTGTCTGAGGCTGCTGCCTCATTTTTATTATACAAGTTTAAAATTATCTTGTCTTATATTTTAATAATCCTGCCACTGTTGAGAATTTCTGCTGCTGTTTCAGGAGATACGGTATTAATATAGAATCCGGTGCCCCATTCAAAGCCGGCTACCTGTGTGAGTTTTGGTATTATTTCCATGTTCCAGTGATAAATACCACTGTGATCATCTTTGGGAGTGGAATGTATCATCATGTTGTAGCACAGTCCGGGTATTGAACAGGAAAGTTTTTTCAGGCTTTCCTGCATAACCTCTGCAAGGTTAATGGATTCTTCTGCAGTGATGTTTTCAAAATTTGTCAGATGTTTTTTCGGCAGTATTCTGAGTTCAAACGCGAAACGGCTTGCGTACGGAGTAATAGCGATGAAACTGCTGTTTTCGGCTATTACTCTTTTTTTCAGTTCTGATTCTTCTTTTGCCAGAGCGCAGAAAACACATACACCGTGCTGTTCCCTGTATCTGCGGCAGCCACCGGTTTCCTCTGTAAGCCTTCGTGGGGCCAGAGGTATGCCCACAAGCTGTGAATGCGGGTGGGCGAGTGATGCCCCGGCGTTCTTTCCCTGATTTTTGAAAATCATGACATGCTTTATTAAATCGTTTTTCAGCATTTCCCTTGAGCGCATGGCATAAGTCATTATGATTTCTGCGAGATGATCAGGCTGGAGGCTTTCAAGTGTGCCGTTGTGATTGGGAGTTTCAATCAGTACCTCGTGTCTGCCTGAACCGTTCATTTTCTCGCATTGTCCTTCAGACTGCGGGGCCAGAGGAAGATCACCTTCAAGAGCCGGATATTTGTTTGGTACAACACGTATTTTCCAAAGTCCGCTGCCATCTTTTACTGAATATAATTCCGGAGGTGTAAGTGATTCATTTCCGGCACAGAACGGGCAGGTGTTTTGCGGCATTTTCTTCTCTGCTGCGAGATAATCATTCGGCCTTTTCTGTCTGACCGAGGAAAGTATTATCCATCTTCCTAAAACGGGGTCTTTTCTTATTTCAGGCATTTTTATTTTCCTCTTTGTCTGTGTCTGCGGCATTTGTTTTGTCTGTTTCAGTGGCAGCCATAGGGTCTGTTTGGATAGGGCCGGTTTCAGGTACTGTATTTATTGCTTTTGTTTCATTCTCTGCTGTTCCGGCATTAATCCCTGTGCCTGTATTAATATTGTCAAATAGGGAGTTTTCCTGAACATTGGCCGAAACAATGTGGGTTTCTGCCGTATTTATGGCCTGGCCTACGGCATTTGTTTCAGCAGAATTTTCTTTTTCTATGGCTTCATCGGCAAGTTCTGCAGCTGTACTTTGCGCATTAAGAGCAGGGTTTTCTATATTGAATGACTCAAGTCTGGGCAGGTCTTTAAGTGAATTCAGTCCGAACTGCCTTAGGAATTCCTGTGTTGTGCCATACAGCAGTGGCCTTCCTGCCACTTCTTTCCTTCCGGTTACTGTTACAAGTCTTCTCTGGGTTAAGGTTTCAAGCGGGCCTACTGAATCCACGCCTCTTACCGCTTCTATCTCAGCCCTGGTTATCGGCTGTTTATAGGCTACTATACAGAGTGTTTCCAGTGCGGCCTGCGTGAGCCTTACCGCCATTTTGCTGCCATACAGTTTTTTTACCCACTGCCCGTATTGAGGCCTTGTTGCCATCTGCCAGCCTCCGGCTACCTGTTTAAGCTGAAGTGCGTTGCCGGAACTGTCATAATCATCTTTTATGCTTGTTAAATGATCTTTGATTATATCTTCTTTTTCCTCGGTTATCGCCGCAAGCCTTTTTATGCTCAGGGGAGTATCGGTTATGAAAAGCAGTGTTTCAATGATTTTTTTTAATTCAGGTGATTCCATTTTTGTTTCAGAAGATATGTTCATTTGTGATCGTAGCTGTCCGGGGCAGAGGCCGCTCCGGAGTTTTTTTTCATGTTTCTGCTGTATTTTGATTTTTCTGTATCAGGCGTGGATGATGAACTGCCGGGGAAAGGAAGCATGGTTTCCCTGATTTCCGGTGCATGATAAATTCTTACCTGCCCGCAGGCTTCGTCCTGTGAAAAAACAATTATATGCTGTTTTACAAGTTCAAGCAGCGCCATGAAGCATGTGATTATGCCCTGGCATTGTGTCTCTGAGGCGAACACATCGTCCAGAAGCAGCCAGTCTTTTCCTTTCATCATGTTCTGGATTTTTTCTATTCTGGTTTTGAGCGGAAAACCGTCCCCCTGCATTTCATGTGGCGGGGGAATTCTTGAAAAAGCTTTCTGCACGGCATCGAGCAAAGCCTGAAGATCTGCTTTCAGATATTTTTCATCACCGGAAAATACCGGAGAACCTCTGTAGAATGTGTCCCTGTTGTTTTCAAAACGTGTGAAAATATTTCTTGCCGCGGCCTTGTATCTCTGATATTCCTCAAGCATTGATACAAGCGGTGCCCGGGGGTCAGGGCCGTCCCCGTCTTCATCTTTTTCCGGAGCGGGAAGAAGCATTTTTGCCTTTATCTGCATAAGCGTTGCGGCCATTACAAGAAATTCCCCGGCTACATCAAGGTTGAGCCGCTGCATGATTTCAAGATAATGCAGATATTCGGCGGTTATCTGGGCAATCGGAATGTCATAGATGTCAAGATTGCTTTTGCGTATAAGATGCATGAGAAGATCCATTGGACCTTCAAAATTTTCAAGGTGTACATCTATTTTATCCGGTTTTCTGTTCATTGCCGGTATACTATCAGATATTATATGTCAGGGGCTGTCATTACGTATTGTTTTATCAGTCCGGCTGCGGAACAGTCTTCCCTGTTATGACAGGGTGTTTTATATGTTGTACATTTCCAGGAGAAGAACTGTTCCGCTACGCTGGGCCCGGCGGAGGAATTTTACAGAAGTCCGGCCGCTTTTGATGCTTCTCTTATCTTGACGGAAGCTTTGGCAGCTGCCTTTTTAGCACCTTCCGCCAAAATTGCGTCAATATCAGCTGTCTTTTCCAGTTCTGCGCGGCGTGTGCGTATTCTGCTTATTTCCGCTTCCATAAGTATGGTAAGTTCTTTCTTGCACTGACCGCAGCCTCTTTTCCCGGCAGGACACTCCGTTTCTATCCTGGAAAAGTCAGGATTGTACAGCCTGTGGAAAGCACACACAACGCAGCCTTCCGGATGACCGGGATCATCGGCCTTTAGTTTTGCCGGGTCTGTGAACATACGCTTTATTTTCTTCTCAAGGCTTTTAGGCTCTTCACAGAGTGAAATTGTATTGTCGTATGATTTTGACATTTTTCTGCCGTCAAGACCGGGAACAATTGCGGTTTTTGTAAAAAGCGGCTGGGGTTCGCTGAAAACCTTTGTCCTGAAGATTTTGTTGAACCTGCGCACAAGTTCCCTTGTTATTTCAAGGTGTGGAAGCTGGTCACGTCCTATTGGAACATATTTTGCATCATATAATATTATATCAGCTGCCATGAGTACCGGGTATCCAAGGAAGCCCAGAACTGCCATATCCGACTGCAGTGCCTGTGCGTCGCCTCCACATGAATCAGCAAGCTGCTTTATAACGCCCTCGGCTTCTTTTTTCTTGTCTTCCTGCCCTTTGAATTTCTGATTGTAGAATTCGCGCAGCTGGTCTTTGAATGTGGGATTCCGCAGAAGCTGGTTTACAGGCGCAATCATGGAAAGAAGAAGGAAAAGTTCCGCATGTGCCTTGACATCGGACTGGCGGAAAAAAACGCATTTTTTCATATCCAGGCCTACTGCCATAAGGTCAAGCACCATATTCCTTGTGTTGTCGCCTATTTTGGCGCTTTTGTCTTCGGCTCCGGTGGTAAGGGCATGCCAGTCCGCTACAAAGAAGTAGCAGTCATATTTGTCCTGAAGTTCAACCCAGTTGCGGATTGTTCCCCAGTAATTTCCTAAATGAAGCCGGCCTGTGGGCCGTGCTCCAGAAACGATTATTTCCTTTTTTTGAATATTGTTTTCCATAGTTATGTATCTGATGTTAGAATTCCTGTCGTGCCGGATTTTGAAACCATGCTGACATATATTCAGGCACTGGCATGTGATTTGTTTTTCATATTGTTACTGCGGTGTCAGAAAAACAGGCTGTAGAAAAAAGCTATAGGCCAGTAGATAATCCATTTGACATAGCCTAAGAGCACCAGTGCCAGCAGAATATATACCCCGTAAGGCTTTATACGTGTTTCATATACGTCAAGGGAATGACCTTTGAGTGTTCCAAGAAGAATATTCCCTCCGTCAAGCGGGTAGACAGGTATAAGATTAAAAAATGCGAGACCTAAATTTATAAATAAGGTGAAACGCAGCGTTGTGGCTATTGTTACGGTAAGCGGTCCTGGATGTGTGAAAAGAATCAGCAGCTTTAGCATGAACACAGCCGCAAGAGCCATAAGTATGTTGGAGGCCGGTCCGGCAGCCGCAACCTTTGCCATGTCTTTGCGCGGATTATCAAGATTAAGAATATTTACCGGTACTGGTTTGGCCCAGCCTATTGGTGGCAGGTGCAGCAGCAGGCAGATACCAGGAACAAGAAAAGAACCGTATTTGTCAATATGTGGCAGGGGATTGAGTGTAAGTCTGCCTTCCATATATGCCGTGTCATCGCCACATTTAAGCGCAACCCAGCCGTGTGCACATTCATGCACTATAATCGAGAAAAAAAGAATAGGGAGCTGTATCAGCCATTCCATTTGAATATTATATTATTTATTGCGGATAATTTTAAAGCAGATGATTTTTAATATGAGGCGGTTGTGTGTTGAATATAAAATATAATGCCCGGTAGTATGGGCCGGGCATAAATCCTTGGAAAATATATGTATTAAACGGTAATTTTCAGGCTTTGTCCTGCGGACGGCGGAAATGATCCCGTAACATTCTCACTATACCCACAGTGGCCTTGGAAGGTATTTCCTCGCCTTCCCAGTTCACTATGAAATGGGCATGTCTCATTGTCGGCTTTACATGGGCCTCATACATGGGCAGCACGGTGGCGAGAATCTGTTTTTTTATATCTTCTATTGTTCTTCCGCGCTCTTTCACATCGCGTTCAACACGGCGCAGCATGGAAGTGACCATGCCTGTTGAGACAAAAATCTTGTAATCGCAGATACTGCTTATTTTTTTGAAATAGAGTGTATACAGACCTTCCACTACAATAAGGGCTTTTGGCGTTATGCGGGTGGTCTTTTCCTCCCGGGTATGCCGTTTGAAATCGTATATTGGCTGATGTATGGTTCCGCCTGAACACAGTTCCTCAAGCTGCTGTGCCGCAAGTTCTGAATCTATCGCATCCGGATTGTCAAAATTATATTTTTTTCTTTCTTCAAACGGCAGATGCTCCAGCGGTTTATAATAGTTGTCCAGCGAAAACATACAGCCTTTTATGCCCATTTTCGCGCATTCTTTTATTATCCGTTTTGCGAAAGTGGTTTTACCTGAGCCGGAACCTCCGGCTATTCCTATCACCAGACATTTGTGTTTCTGTTCCTGTTTCTTTTTCTTAGCTGTCATGAATGGTCAGTCCTTGAGGAAAAGAGGCATAACCGGCGGTTATGCAGTTCAATGATGGCAGCAGCCGTCGCAGCAGTGATGCTGATGAGGACATTCTGAAGATGCCGCTTCTTTTTTCAGTCCCGGTATTTCATCAGACACTTTTACAACCCTGCCTGTTTCAGGGTCATAGACATATTTTCCGGTTTTTTTATCTGTGTTATCCTTTTTGTTTTTCTCTTCGTTTTTCATGGTTCTGTTATATATGCAAAAAAAAAGGAAAGCGCTTTAAAACCGGCTGCTTTCCTTTGTATATTCTGTTCTCATCTATAGTACCAAATCTTGGTGCGCCTGCCGGGAATCGAACCTGGATAACCAGCTTCGCAGGCTGGGACTCTATCCGTTGAGATACAGGCGCTTCAAAAAACTCCAAAGAACATCTTACTGCTTCTGACTACATAAAAATTATAGCAATTAGAAAAAGGAAAATGCAACTGTTTTGTTTTTCCGCGGATTAACGCTATATTGAATCGTTTAACGTGCCTTATGCTGAGAACGCAGGTTAATGCCACAGTATGTGAAAAGGCTGAAGCCGTCTGTTTATCTGCAGGACAGCCTTGTTAGTGCTGACAGGTGCCATAACCTGAACAATGGCATTTACATAAACGGGCTTAATGTGTCATAATAATATTTTTAAGGTAATGTTTTATTATGAAGAAATGCGATAAATGCAATTTTGAAAATGATGACGGCGCCCGTTTCTGCTCATCCTGCGGAGCACGTCTGCCTGAAGAAAAAAAGACAGACAATGAATCTTATGAGAGTAATCCACTTCTTGCTGAATTTGTAAAACTTCTTCATAATCCGGCTACCAGAAAAGCTGCTGCTGAATCTTTGGGAAATATGGGCCCAAAGGCTGCTGCTGCGGTTCCGGAATTAAAACTTTTCCTTGATGATGATGATGTGGGAGTACGGCTGAAAGCCGCTGCTGCCATAAAGAAAATTACCGGTGATGAAATGCGTCATGAGCCGGCAAAGAATCCGGCTTCGGTACTTTCCGGAGGGCGTCCTGTCAGCTCTGCCACGTCAGTAGATATAGGGCCTTCTTTTATAGCGAATATAAAGAAAAGACCGGAGGAGGCTCTGCCGGAACTTCTGCGGCTTCTGAAAGCTGCAGATCCTGTAACGCGCCGTGCGGCTGCGCGTTCGATAGGAAAATTGGGTGAATCCGCGAAAGCTGCGGTTCCTGAACTTGTTTTACTGCTTAAAAGCCAGGACGCTGATACGCGCCGT
>CACZRG010000240.1 GCA_902783485.1 uncultured Elusimicrobium sp. | reverse complement strand
TACATTCTGGGCAAGTGTCTCATAATCAACTCTGTGGATCTGGTATTCAATGCCAAGGATGAAGTTGGGGAAGTTTATGTCTCCGCCGAAACCACAACTTATTCCGGTATGATCATATTCTGTGGTTGTTTTGGTGTGTGAAATTGTAAGCTCATTTGTCAGGTAATACTGGCCGACTCCTATTTTTCCGTAAAAGTTAAGACCGGTATCAGCGCTGAGCGCAATCTGCGGGGCATTGACTTTTGCATATGCACCTATGTCATAGAAAGAGGTTTCCCATTTGTCAGTTCCGATGGTGGTGTCATATGTGCCGAAATGGTTAAAGCCTATGCCTAATTCAAACATATTTGTGAGGTTGAATCCTGCAAAAAGGCCAGCTGAGACATCAGCATCATAATCACCGGCATCAGCCCACTCCTTAAAACCTCCTCTGGCATCCATCTGGGAAATATTAAGAGTGATGTTCGCTCTTCCGGCCAGGTTTACAGGACCGTTCTGTGCGGCAGCGAATGACGGGCAGAGAAGCAGAACAGCAAAAAGAATCTTTTTCATTGTAGTTTTATATCTCCTTTGTACCGCCGGAAAACCGGCGTTTTTTACTTTATAGAAACAGAATAGCAGATTACAAAGTATGTTTGCAAGTTTTTATGTGTTCCATTTCAGCCTTTTATAATGTATTTGTTTGTTTTCCATTTGCCACTGAAGAAGAAGACAAGCCCTATTACCAGAGGCGTGAAACCGGCAATGGCATCGCCAAGCCAGAATCCGAAATATTTCATGCCGAAGCCGAGTCCCAGCAACAGGGAAAAGCATATACGCATGACTATGGCGTCACAAATGGCATTTATTATATTTATGAAATAATTTCCGCTACCGTTTATCAGTGCATTCATTGGAGCACGTGTGGCAGAACCGTAGAAGAAAAACACGGCAGCCGGCAGATATTCCATAGCCACTTTCATAACATCAGGGTCCTGTGTGAACATTCCGAAAATCTGTTGCGGAAAAAGCAGCAGTGAGGCCGACAGAATTGTCGCTATTGACAGGGTTATTTTCGCAGCGGCAAGCATAATAACAGGAACACGGCTGTATTTCTGTGCACCAATATTCTGTCCGGCCATGGAAGAGCCGGCCGTAGTAACTGCATTGGCGAAAAGAATGCCGGCTGCATTAAATTTATTCGCTATTCCTCCCACTGCAGACACAGCTACGCCGTATGAATTAATCCATGAGTTCATGAACATCTTGGAAAACTGCACGGACGCGCTGCGTATGGCCATGGGTACACCCAGTTCAAGGAGCGGAACAAGCATTTCCATGTCTATTCTGAAGAAATCCCTTATGCGCAGGGAAAGACCATATTCCCCCTTACGTCTGAGCATGAATATGAAGCTGATTATGAAGCTAAGCCCCTGGCTTATCACTGTTGCAGCCGCCGCGCCAGCCGCACCTGCACGCAGCCTGACTACAAAAAGCAGGTCAAGCAGTATATTCAGAACAGCGGCCATACTTATAAAAATAAAAGGATGCCTGGAATCTCCCATGCCGCGCATTACGGCGCTTACCGTATTATATCCGTAAACAAAAACCAGTCCGGGAATGGAATATACCGTATATTCAAGAGCTGCCCCGAAACTTTCAGGCGGAGTATTCATTATCTGCAGCAGTTCAGTACGCAGAAAAAAACACAATATGCTTATGAGCAGGGCGCTGCCAAGAAGGAAAGCAAAAAGAGTACTGATAAAACGGTTAAGTTTTTCCGTATGGCCTGCGCCCAGATACTGCGCTATTATTACCTGGGCAGCATTGGAAAACCCCATTACAAGAAATGTAAGAAAATGTGTTATGTCCCCGCCAACGGCAACGGCGGAAATTCCCGCTTTGCCTGTCATATTGCCGACTATTATCATATCGGCGATATTGTAAACCACCTGAAACAGATTGCAGAAAAACAATGGTGCCGCAAACACAAGCATCTGCCTGTGTATGTCACCCCTGGTGAAATCCGTGACATAAGCGCGGCTTTTTGTTTTGTCTGATTCAGTTTTGTTAAACTCTTTCATTTTAACCGGCACAGAACCGCACTGATTATTTTAATATATTTTCAGATCTAAAGCTGACAGCATTTTATAATTTCTACGACGCTCTATAAAGAAGAGTACGGATTTTGGTTTTCACGTCATGCTGAACCTGTTTCAGCATCTATACGGCTTAATGAGGGACTGATAACCAGGTCTTACACAAATATATGTCAGGACGAAAGTACAAAATCCTTTATAAACCTCACTGTAAAAGCGGCAAAAACATAAACACCTGCCACCACGGATATCCATATGATAATCTTTTTTACGGTACCTCTGTTTTTTTTC
>CACZRG010000239.1 GCA_902783485.1 uncultured Elusimicrobium sp. | reverse complement strand
TATCTTTCCCTTGTGAAATAAGGGTTTGTAATGGCCATTTCCCATGCGGCGGCTGCCGCTATGATTAAAGACAGTCTGCGGGCCTGTGTGTCCCGCAGACTGTCTTTTCCATTTCTGCGGGAGCTTGAAGAAAAAAACAGCGTTCCATATAGCGCTGCGCATGGGTGGAATAATGAAGCAGATACGGTAAAATGTAGCTGTCCTGAATGGACGGAAAAAGGAATTTCTGCCATAGATATTCTGCGCTGGCTGCTGGCTTGTGACGGTGTAGGAATACCTCTGATGATAATTCCTCCTTCACTTGGAGGAATAGCATGTGGACTTCCTGGTATTACGGCTGCCGGATTTGAACTGGAAAGAACTGATCCTGGAATTGCCACCGGTGTTCTGGCTACACTTCTGGCAGTCATTCCTGTGTTTACTGGTGGAACACCTTTTCAGAAAAAAAGACTGGCAGAAAGAATGAAGGACGGGGGGAAAAAAGGAACAGGGGCCGGACTTGTAGGAGCTTTCGCCGCCACAGAACCACACGGAGGTTCTTCGCTGGCAGAAATTCATACCAGGGCAGAAAGAGTTGTTGAGAACGGACGTGTTGCCGCCTACCGTATTACCGGAACAAAGCAGTGGATAACAAATGCCGGAATAGCAGATTTCTATCTTGTGCTTGCATCTGCACCTGAAGGTCCGTCATGGTTTCTTGTGAATAAGGGAGCAAAGGGGCTTTCTTTTGGAAAAAGCGAACGCAAATACGGGCAGAATCTTTCTGTAACCGGTAGTGTTTTTCTGGACGGTGTTTCTGTTCCCGCTGAAAATCTTGTGGGGCTTAATGAAGGCAGTGGGATCAGGCAGGCTGCCGCAGCTTTTGATATTACCAGATTTGCCTTGGCGGCCATGGGCGCCGGAGCTGGAAGTGCTGCGCTTGAAGAAGCTGTTCAATATGCACTTTCAAGAAAAGACGGAACGTCTGTTCTTGCTGAGAATTCCGCTTATATGAACAGTCTTGTGGTACCTCATTTTGCCCGTATGGAGGCCGTGCGCGCATATCTGGCTGCTGTTTCTGCATTTGGTTTTTCTTCGTCTGAAGATATTTTGTCAGGTTTTGCCGGAAAGCCTGCCGGTGTTGATTTTTCCGGTCTTGCAACTGAGGCTGCCATTGCCAAATCCTTTTCTGCGGAGGCCTGTGTAAAAGCGTGTGAAGCTGCGGTGCAGGCATGTGGCGGTATGGGATTCAGCCGGGAATTTCCCGTAGGGAAAAGACTTGCGGACAGTCTGGTACTGCCTGTATATGAGGGGGCAGACGAGGTTCTTAAAATAGCAGTATGCCGTGGCCGCTGGCAGAATATGCTTAAATCAGGAGGCAGATTCTATACTGACCGCGCTGAACTGCTTGTTACATCGTGCGGAACAGACGGAAAAACAAGCGGCTGTACGGAGGCGGCGGAAACATTAGGAGTACTTGCCGGAATAATGGAATTATGCCGCAGGCATAAACTGACACGGGATAAATATATAAGCCTGAAACTTGGCGGAATTATTGCCGAAGCCGAGGTTTCCGCAGCTTTTGCGATGGCGGCATCTGGGTTGGGTCATGCTTCCGCCACCATGGCTATGCCCGGTTTCGCTGACAGCGTTTCTTTTGATTATGATACCATGAAATGTCTTGCGCGTATTTTTGCACGTGAGACGCTTATTGAAACTGCATGCAGTGGTTCTGTTCTTGTCACCGGGGCAGTTTCATCTACGGACATGTTTAGCGTGGAGGATAGAAAACTTCTTCCTGATATGAACAGAATAATTTCTGCTTCTGGCAATGGGGCCGCCTCCGATTATGCTTTTGCCGCAGGGAGAATTGTGGAACATATACGCAGGAGGCAGCTGTGAAATGCCTTGTTATACTTCCTTCGCCGGAAAGTCCGGCACTGCGTACCGGGAAAATTCCTGACGCAGATTCCGTTTACTGTCTCCGGAAGAGGTGCCGGCGTATACTGCGTCTGGCTGGAGAGCTGAAAAAATCCTGTGGTGCAGGTATAGATGTAATATCGTGCGGTCATGATTTTTCAGGGGGAATGATTCCGTATGCGCTTGCGTCTGAGGCGCGCGAGGGAGTTTATCTGCTGCTTTCCGGAAAACAGGCTGAAAGTCTGGCCGCTGAAGGAGTAATTGCCGCCATGCTTGCAGGAAAAATGGGACATTATGATATCCTGCTTTCCGCATATGATGAGAATTTCAGCCGGGCACTCGCTGAATATCTTGGCATTGGTTTTGTGTGCCACGGAAGATTTGAAATATGCGGCGGTTCTGTTTTTCTGGCTGATGAACCGGAAAAAAAGGCAGCTGTCCCGCCTGTTATGATATATTTTAAAGAGCCGGTGTCTGACGAAGTATGTTATGATTCCATATATAACAGTGGCTGGGAAATGAATTTTGCAGATATAAAAAAAGCTGACTCCAGACCGTTTTATATCTGGAAAGAGGAAGATACGGGAACAGATATCACTGCATATCTTGAGGAAAATATCCCTGAATTTGAGAAGATTTTATCAGCCTGCTTTAATGAAGGCGGAAAAACTGCTGAAGGCAGGAAAACAGACATTCCTGCGGCAGGATGTACTCCGGATGCCGTGTCTCCGGCGGAAGCTGCCGCCGGAATAGTAGGGCTG
>CACZRG010000238.1 GCA_902783485.1 uncultured Elusimicrobium sp. | reverse complement strand
GAAGGTGGCCGCCTTATGGTAAAAGGTGCCAATGTCATGATGGGATATATACGCGAAACCGCACCATGCGAGCTTGAGGAACCTAAGGGCGGCTGGTATGATACCGGTGATATTGTGAGCATTGATGAAGACGGATTCGTTACCATAAAGGGCCGTGTAAAGCGTTTCGCGAAAATCGGCGGTGAGATGATTTCACTCGGTGCAGTTGAAAATTCGCTTGCAGAAATATGGAAGGACAGTATGCACGCCGTTATATCACTCCCTGATGAAAAGAAAGGAGAGATACTTATAATGTTTACAACGCGCGAAGGAACAACACGCAATGATGTGGCGGAAGAATTCCGCAGGCGTGGAATAAGTGAACTTTCTGTTCCGAGAACAGTAAGGTATCTCAAAGAAATTCCTGTTATGGGAACAGGCAAGCCGGATTATCAGACACTCAAGGGGCTTGTACTGTCTGAGAAATGAACGGTAGGAAAACAAATCTGCCCAGCCGTACGGTAGAGCGTTTCTTCCTGTATTCCCGCTTCCTCAAAGCGAAGCGGGAGCGTGGGGCAGAATATGTTTTTTCACATGAACTTTCACTGGCTGTAGGTATATCCCCAGAGCAGGTACGGCAGGATATGCGGCGTCTGAATGTCAGGGGTACTCCGCAGAAGGGGTATCTTATTGATGCTTTTCTTGCGGATCTTAATGAATGTCTCGGTTCTGCCGTTACGGCCAAAGCGGTGCTTATAGGCGCCGGCAATCTGGGCCGTGCCCTGCTTTCCCATTTCACGCTGGCCTGGCCCAGCCTGAAGATTATTGCCGCTTTTGACAGGGACAGAAAACTTGCAGGTTCAGTTATTGCTTCATGCAGAATTTATAATATGACCCAGCTTGCGTCTGTTCTGAAAAAAGAAAAGCCTCTTGTGGGAATCATAGCGGTTCCACCTGATGATGCGCAGCAGATTGCCGATGAACTGGCCGCCGGAGGGGTTAAGGGACTGCTGAATTTCGCCCCGGCAGCCATAAAGCCTGCCAGAGGTGTTTATCTTGAGCAGATTGATCTGCTTATGGCGCTTGAAAAAACCGCATTCTTCGCAAGAAATATCTGAAATTCAGCCCAGGTTTTCTTTGTAAAATAATACTATGCTGAAAACTGTCAGGGAATACGTTTTGTATACAGGCATGGCGGTTTTACGTAAAATTTCCGCTGTCTTACGCAGTACTGTTCTGTTCTTCAGCATACCTGCGCGGCTTGCCCTGCTTGTTCTTATAACAGGCGCGCTGTTTAAAATGACTTATGCTGCGCGTGTACCTTATAATATTTCAGATCACGATCTTGGTGTTATAAGAATAGAAATTCCTGACACAAACCATATTGGATATATGCAGTATCTGGAGCGTGACAGGAAACTGCCGGAACTTTCCCCGCTGGAAAACTGGGGAATGCTGCACCCTCCACTGTTTCATATCATCGGTGCGGTATTTATTCATATAAATGACGCAGGCAGGAGCGTAAAAAAAATACAGGCTTCCATGGAGCAGCTTCAGCTGCTGAATATGTTTTTTGCCTGTGTGCTGTCATTTTATGTTTTCGCCTTTGTAAAAGAATTGGGCGTTAAGGAAAATATGCTGCCGGCAGCAGCTGCGTTTTCAGGCTTTTTCCCTTCTTTTTTTCATATAGGCGCTGCGCTTAACAATGACTGTCTTATGACGCTTTTTGTAGTTATGGGACTTTATTATACGGTACGCTGGTATAAGAACAGGACAGCCGCAAATATGACTAAGATAACGGTCTGTTTTGTTCTTGGAATGCTTGTCAAAAGTTCTGCCTGTCTTGTGGTACCGGCTGTATTCTGTATATTTCTCTGCGCTTTGCTGGAAGCAGTTTATAAGAAAAAACAGGCAGGACCGCATGGGAATAATAATGAAGTGTTCCGTATTTCTGTTCAGATCGCACTTTTTCTTGTTGTATTCATGTCTGCCGGTTTCAGCTGGCTTATACGGGAATATATTAAATTCGGAATGCCGTTCAATTATATGAACGATGCTTCTGTTTACGCAAGGCAGCATGTTTCTTCCTGCTCATGGCGGCAGCGTCTTTTTCTGCCGGTATGGCAGCAGATAGCTGTAATTCCATATAATGACTCTCGTCCGGACCTGTCATGCAATATATGGGGGGAACTGTTTCTTACGATGAATTTTGATGAGTTCAAACTGTATTCCGTCAGTGCATTGTTTTCCGCAGGCGCTGTACTGATGCTGTGGAACTCAATCACTCTGGCCCTTGCTGGTTTTTATGGCATGTGCCGTATGTTTTTTATGGGCAGAACTGAATTCTGGAAAAAAATTCTTGTGGCACTTGTTTTCTTCGTGCCTTTCCTGTCTTTTATATATATGTGCTTCAGATATCAGCACCGTGCCTGCATGAATTTCCGGCTTATTGCCTATATCCCCATGGCTGCTATGGCTGGAGTTTCGCTTTATTTGTGCCGTAACAGCACCGGGAGTTTTTTTGAAAAATTTATAAAATGCTCCTGTTATCTTTACGCTACGCTGTCCGCAGTTCTGTTTTCCGTCTGGGGCTGATTCTGAAGAAATAAAACTTCGCCGTTTTTTAATACACGTACAGGTACATCGAAAAGTTCCCCGTATCTGCCGGGACATTCCGTGTGCACCGGTATCAGCAGCCGTGGCGAAAGTTTATTCACCAGGCTGCGCAGTGTATTATAATCACCGTGGCCGGAAGTGTGAATCACTGATATTGGCAGATTATGTGTCAGCGCATCCTGTATGAAAGCATTATCCTCTTCTTTCAGGTACCCTTCCCATGAACTGTGTATTAAATGAATGTCCGCTGAGCGTTTAAGCAGGCTGTGGCGTATTGAGAAATTATCCTTAATTACAAACTGTTCCGGGTGGAGCAGAATATCTTTCAGTGATATTTTCCTGCCTGCGTATCTGAATATCCGTTCTTCCAGTTTTTCTGTAATTGAATTTGGTGCGAAATAAACACGTATTCCGCGCCAGTTCCACTGGGGTATGTTCCGGCCAAGATGCCGGAACTGTTCAAGCACATAGCATGTATAAGGGTCAATTACCAGAGTTTTTTTCAGTGCACGTGTAGCTTTGTATACCGATACAAAACGGTCTAAATTCTGTGAGGAAAAATAAATAACCGGCAGTCCCGCAGCAGAAAATTCCTTTTCCAGCCGCAGCTGAAGTTCAGATTCTGTTTCACTGATTTTCCCTGGCCGGCTTAATGTCGTGCCTTCCATAAGCATATAATCCGGCTCGGCATAGCGGGCGAGGCCATGGGTTAAATAGCCGCATTTGCCGTGTGCCCGCAGATCTCCGGTGTACAGAATTGTTTTTCCGGCAGTTTCAACCTGATAGGCGAAAGCCTGCGGTGCGCTGTGGTCTACCGCTATCGCTGTTACGGAGATACTTCCATATTTTACGGTTTCTCCCGGAGATATTGTCACAAAACGCAGATGAGACAAGGATATTCCGTACAGCGGTGCGACATTCTGCAGCAGATTAATAGTGGCTCTGCCTGCGTACACGGGTATTTCAGGGTTAAGTTCGGCAAGAAGCCCGTAATGGTCCGGATGCGCATGTGTCAGGAACACGGCATCAAACTGTGGAGTCTGGTCCTTGTACGCTCCGTCTAACGGCAGCCTGTATTCATGCGCTGCTTTCTTTTCTTTCGCAGCGGAAAGCGGCAGCCCGAAATCAAGCAGTATGCGGTTTACTCCACTGCTTATTTCTATGCAGCTGCCACCTATTTCCTCAGCGGCACGATGAATGACAATCTGTGGAGGTAGCTGCACGTTTTTTTATGTTGTCGCCGTAAATTGTTTTCCAGTCATTTTTCATGGAAATACATATCCAGCCGTATTTTCCGCAGTCCTCATACATTTTCCCGGCTTTTTCCATATTGCCGTATTCGCGTTCCAGGTCGTCGCTGCATAGCATGAAGCCCAAAGCCTTGTGCTTATTGCCATTTATGGCATAATTAACCATGCTGGCATCAGTTGAACTGTTGCCGAAGGCGAGTACAGGCTGAATGCCTATTTCCCTTACAATTGCGGAAACCTTGTTCATCTGAAGGTTTTTTACTATGCTTTTTCCTCCGATTACAAGTTCATCGCCTTTTTTGAATGTATAGGAAAGCCCGTCTGTTTCGCCCTGGTCCCTGGCTATAATAGTGCTGTCAGAACCTATAATCTGACTATACGGTATATAAGGCAGATTTTTATCAATAAGCGGGCGTACGATAAGCCGGTCAGTACCGCTGCATATATAAACATAAAATCTGTTTTTTACAAGATATTCCACTATTTCGACCATTGGCCGGTAGAAAATATCCCCGCGTTTCATTCCTGTAAATCCGGGCTGATCTTCTTCCATGAATTTGCGGACGAAATTATAAAATTCATTAAGCGTCATGTCTTTGTATGCGCTGGCGGCAGTCTGTTCCCTTTTGTCGTTCAGACTGGGCAGAATACCTTTTTCGCGGGAATTTCTCGCCATTTCTATTTGTTCGCTGGTTG
>CACZRG010000237.1 GCA_902783485.1 uncultured Elusimicrobium sp. | reverse complement strand
TTTATCTTCCTGCAGAAGTCCGCATAGCGGAACATACGTCCGTTTGTCTGTATCTGTATATCTGAATATCCGGTGTCCCTCGCGGCTTTTATTATCCTGAAAATGTCTTTGTTTAATGTCGGCTCGCCTCCTGTAAGGACAAGTTCTCTGGAGCCGTTTTCAAAGCCTTTTTTCAGCTCGCGCTTTATCCGTTCCAGACTCTTGGGACCGCAGGTTTCCCTTTTCCTTCCCTGCACACAGAAAAGACAGTGATTATTGCATGAAAAAGATATTTTTAAATCAGTCCGCTTATTAACAATATGATTTTTTTGCATAGCGCTGCTATATTTTCTCCGTTTATAAGAAGTGTCAATACAAGCCCGGCGGTTATCCATACGGCAAATGGCTTGCCACGGCGTACTTCCAGAGGTACAAGGCCAGGTGTTCTGTTATTATCCTCTTTTATCAGTTTTGACAGCATATTCGCCTGGAATATTGAAAGACCATCCGGATAAATTTTATAAAGCACCCCATCGAAAAATTCAGGATAGGCTTTTTTTATGATTTCCTTGTATCTGTCAGTAATGATAACGCCTTCTCTTAAATATTTGGGCTGCAGCTGCATAATGGAATCATTCTGCATCAGAATCTCCATAAGTTTTCTAAGCCCAATGAACGGCAGGCTTAATCCAATGCTTATAAACGCTGAATACACAAGTTCATGTGATGATTTTGTAAAAATAAACATGAGAAACAGTAATAACAGCAGGAATAAGGAAATACGGATATTCTTAAGAAGTCTGGATATAACCGGATATATGAATATCATAAGCGCAAAGAGAACATAATTATCCAGTTTTATAAAAGACATCAGCATTGTCCTTATATAACGTGCAAGAAAAAAAACGAGAAAACAGCTGAAAAAATCAGATACATTTTTGTGCTGCATAAATGATTCAGGGCTGAATTTCTTTCTGGCAATCTGCCTGTACAGATCTGCAGCTGCCTCCGCAATAAATACAGCAGCGGCAGGAAGCAGTATATTTAAAAGCAGTGAAAACGACAGCGTAAATGGAAAATTAAGAATCTCAGGCATCAGCAGCGGCGGAAGCAGTCCGCATACAAAAAAAAGTTTGGAATCGCCTGCCGGCCATAATCTCATTTTCCAAAGAACTACTGACATTAAAGATAGTATTAAAACATGGAACAGATACGAAAGAAACCAGGAAGGGGAAAGAGAAGGAATATGTCCTGTAAGAGAAAAAAGGAAAAATACAGCGGTATATATTCCAGTTGTTCTTATGCTTTCAAGAATCAGTTTGTTTCTTATTTTTCCGTTGAGATTATCTGTTATGCAGATCGATTTTAAGGTGGAACCGGCCGCAAATATAAAACTGATTCTTGTTATGTCGTATGCAATCAGCAGAATCATTTTTGCCTTAAAACTGATTTCCTTACTTTTTCAATATCGTAGAAAACCGGGCACAGTTCTTCTGTTGTGTAATAAACATCAGGCCTGAACAGCCCGGCGCATATGGATTTTACCCCGCAGAATGCGCAGCGTTTTCCGTAGCCGTGAGTCCATTTATTCTGCCGTACCATTTCTTTTTCATCAAGAAAGAAAGTCTGTCTGTCCTCATGTTTTATTATTTTTCTTGTTTCGGTGGAGCAGTGGGGAAATTCAGACATGAAACAGAGCGGAACCCTTTCAACACGGAATGTCCTGCCACTGTCATTCAGGGCTCTCATGGCCATGGCAAGCGAAGCCTCAAATTCGGAAAAAACAGGCACGGTTGACATATCCTCTATTGCCCGGTTCATTCCAGGGTCCATATTGTTGAAAACAATATGCCGTATAAACGGAAATTTTCTCATTATAAACTGAACCATAAGGTGCAGATGTTTTGAATTAAGCCTGTTTATAACCGTATTTAAATCTGTATGTATGCCTAATCTGTGTGCATTTCCTATGGCTTTTATGATTTTGTCATATGACCCCGGAGTTCTGGTAAGATATTCGTGAACCTCTTTTTTATGTGAGTACAGAGAGAAATGTATATGTCTTAAACCTGCGTCAGATAACTGTCTGAGGTAACTGATGTCGGAACTTTTCTGGCCATTTGTCGTAATGCGTGGGTTCAGGCCAAGAGAGGCCGCATATTTTATGGCCTGTGGCAGATATTTGTAAAGCGTTGGCTCTCCGCCGGAAAAAATAACAGCGGCAGCTTTTTCCTTTGCATAAAAATCAATAAGTTTTTTTAAATCCTTAAGAGTGATATTTTTCCCGTTTGAAGGATTGGAGCAGAAACGGCAGTTCTGATTGCATTTCCTGATTACCTGAATATAATAAATCTCTGCCATTGGTGTTTTCCTTTGTTATTTTATTATACTATACTTTAATTTTACAGCGTTGAATATGGAGATTGTTTATGTCAGTTTCAGATGAAGATCTTCCCAACAAGGTTATACGGCTTGGTCTGGCCTGCAATGAAAAATGCCTTTTCTGTAATGTTCCGCCTGACTGCCATGAAATTTCCGGTGAGGAATATGCCCGTGAATCCATACTTAAATCGAAAAAAGGAAGCTGTGTCTCTCTTAGCGGCGGGGAGCCTGTATTATATTCTTTCCTGCCGGATATTATAAAAACTGCTGCGGCGCGTGGTGTCGGTACGGAACTTCAGACAAATGCTGTACTGCTTTCAGACCCGGCAAAGGTAAGGATTCTTGCCGAAGCCGGGCTTAATCAGGCATTTGTTTCCCTGCATAGTCATATCGCGCGTGTACATGATTTTCTTACCGGACTTGAAGGCAGCTGGGAAAAGGGGGTGGCCGGAATAAAAAACCTGCGTGACGCCGGAATATATGTAAGCATTAATACTGTTTTGACATCGGTAAATTATTCCGGAATTCCGGATTTTATAGTGTTTATAGCCCGCAGGCTTGGAATCAGGCTTCTGTCGCTTTCAGTAGTACAGCCGAGAAAAAGGGCATTTAAGAACAAAGCACTTGTCCCGGATTATTCAAAACTGGATAAACCTGTAAGACTTGCCATTAAGGTTGCTGAACAGGAAGGTTTAAGACTTATAAATCCGATATGCGGGCTGCCACTATGCATAGGCGGCTGGGAAACCTGTCCTGAACAGTGCATGGAATATGTGCAGGCGAAGTTCGGACAGCCATTTACTGCCGGCAAGATAAAACCTGACTGCTGCCGCCAATGTGCGGCTTCTGGATTCTGTGGCGGAATATGGGATGAATACAATCTGCTTCGCGGTTCATCAGCGCTCAGACCTTTTAAAACATTTCCGGCCTGATAATATGTAATACACATAAAAGTGCATCATGAAACAGACTGAAAACTGAATCAGCCGGCAGGTTTTATAAGCGTTATGCTGCCGTTTTCTATTTTTACTTCATCACCGCTTTTAAAGCACTGGGTTATATCAATGCAGCCTGCTATACATGGAATACCAAGTTCCCTGGCTATAATTGCTGTGTGAGAACACAGCCCTCCGTCTCTTACGGCTATTCCGGCTGCATTGCGCAGCATTTCCGGGGTATAGGTGTTGTAATGTACATGATCAAGTATAAGAATAGTGTTTTCTGCTATATGTGAAACCGGTTCGTGGCAGTTTTTTACAATATATGCTTTCCCCTGAACACTGCCTTCACTGACAGTAATTCCTTTTATCATCAGAGTACCGCCGTGTTTAAGTAAATAATTTCTTCTGTTTCCTGTTTCTTCCGCCATGGCGGCATGGGCTTCCGGACCTGAACTGATCTGTCTCCATGGAGAGTTGACATTTATTTTGTCTTTGGCGTTTTTCAGGGAAGTCTTTTTCGCCAGAAGTCCGGTAACAACAGATTTTACATGTTCGGTCTTTGTTTTTAAAATTGTCCAGGCATATAATAATTCCGCTTTGCCGCCTGTCGCCTTTATTACATCTGCCGGGGGAATTCCTCTTCGTATGGCAAAATTGTTTTTGTTATTGCAGAATAGCAGAAAAGGCTCGAATATTTTATGGAATTTCTCTGTTCCTGTTCTGCGCATTATTTCCGCCATATGATAATTTGCCGCATAAGCTGATATAAAACTTATAAACTGTATAAAGGAAGCTCTGAGAATTATATGTTTTCCAATATTCCCGGCGACTGATCCTGACAGAATTTTTAAAGCAGATATATATGTGTCATTGAGTAATTTCTCCAGTTCTGAAACGATTCCTTTCTGTTGTTTTACTGTGCCGGAAGGCTTAAAAAAACATATTTGTTTAAGCCAGTGTCCATCAATATTCAGGGAATCTCCGTTATTCTGTATCTGAGCTGCAGGGATATTTAAAATCCTGGAGAAACGGTTTGTAAAAGTTTCTGCTGCTGCTTCCGCTCTTGTGGTTCCGTTACCACTGCTGTCATAGAATAAACAGTAATTTCTGGCGAATGGATCAATACCTGCTGTAACCGGTCTGGCCTGTACCATGTATATGCGTGAATTCACGCATATAACCTCAAAGTCAGCAAAATTGTTCTTTAAAATTTGGGCAGCTACAGTAAACATCATTCCCATAAATCGTATTGATGTTTCATAATCCATGCCCAGTCTTTTTATGTGATTGTTTCTTACGGCACCTGCGCTGCTGAAAAAAAGACTGTCGTATTCCGATAGAAACTGAAGTGTGGTATATGGATTGCAGCTGCCTCCTGCTATATCTTCTGTTCCGCCTTCGGCATATTCAAGGTAAATCCAACGGCAGCCATTCTCTGCACCTGTAAATGCCACAGCCCCGAAATCGCCTTTTATGTATTTCTGAATAATAACGCCCATTTTTATTTTATTTTTTTTACTGGCGTTTTCTGAAAATGAAGCTGCTTCTTTTCTGCTGTGTCCCGCTGAATTTCTTACGTCCAGCATTCTGCCATATTCCTCAGCGTTTTTGTTATTTCTGCTGTCCCATACTTCTTTTACAGCACTGAGCATATTTTCCCTGCAGCATTTTTTTGAAATGAAAAGTCCTGCATAGGATCTGTCTGCGGAATCCTCGTTTTCTGCTGAGGAACGTGCGATAAGTGGACCGTTTCCCAGGAAACCGGCTGCATTTAAGATTTCCTGTTCATATTTTTTTCTGATTCTGCCTGCTGGAGAAAAAGCTTTTCTCAGAAAGTCATCTGCCAGAACTATAAAATCCGGTGTGATGTTCATTTCATCAAGCACACATAATACGGCAGCCTTGCTTCCTGTTATGGGATTCTCCGATTCTGACAGTATTTTATGCATATGTTTTTCAACAGCGGAAATGTTGTTTGTGCGGTATGCAGACGGAGTAAATTACTGATAAATTAACAGGTCTTTTACTTCTGTGCATGTTGAACTTAATTATACAAAAAAATATAATTTATATATTCTACCCGGAAGTAAAGGGTGCAGAGGTTTTTTTATGGAAAGTTATGAGATCCGCCAGTGCTTTTTGAATTTTTATAATAAAAAAGGACTTAAGACAGTAAAGTCAAGTCCGCTTGTCCCGGAAGGGGATCCTTCACTGCTGTTTACATCAGCGGGAATGGTGCAGTTCAAGCCTTATTTTTTAGGGCTTAAAACAGATCTGAAACGCGCTGCATCATGTCAGAAATGCTTCAGAACCACAGACATAGACAATGTCGGGCGTACAATAAGACATCTGACATTTTTCGAAATGCTGGGCAATTTCTCTTTCGGGGATTATTTCAAGGTGGAATCGCTTGAATGGGGCTGGGAATTCCTTACAAAGGTTTTAGGCCTTCCCGCAGAAAGAATGTATCCTTCTGTCTACGGAGGCGGCAATGCGCCTAAGGATGATGAGGCATTTGCAATATGGAAGAAGATTCTTCCGCAGAATCTGCATTCACATATACTTTTTCTGGGAGACAGTGATAATTTCTGGACCATGGGAGATACCGGCCCCTGCGGCCCCTGCTCCGAAATATACTGGGACCGCGGTGAAAAATATGCGCACCCTGGCTGTGAAGGCCCTGG
>CACZRG010000236.1 GCA_902783485.1 uncultured Elusimicrobium sp. | reverse complement strand
ATTGAGACGCAGGCGGGAACTGCTTATAATTCCTTTGTGTGCTGCCTATTTTTTCATAATCTATATGCTGATGCCGGTAGAGAAACGCTATTTTGTACCGGCATGGTTTCTGATGTGTGTTTCTTCCGCAATGTCCCTGGCTGAGATTTTAAGCTGTACAAAAGCATTTCAATCTCCAAAATATGTCATGTCAGTACTTGATATTGTTTTCTTTTCACCATATCTTCTTGTATGGTTTGCCAGCATTGTACTGCTTATAACATTTCCCGCAAGGCGCAAATCATTTGATATAGACAAGGCACTTGCCATGTTTCCTGAAAACAGATATATGCTGTCGGTTCCGCTGCGTCAATCTTATCCGGATATATGGGATTTTAAAGGCAGGGCAGAATTTTTTAAAAAAAATGTTAATAATGAACTGCAGATGTATAAATTACGCTGGTTTGAATATTTTTTACATACACAGCATGATAAGGAGGCGGATGAACAGAATAAGTCTGCCGACAGTAAGGCCGCACAGGATATTCCGCAGGAATATAATATTGCCAGAACAAAAAATGCCATATCCTGGCCCGATATCCTGCTTGAATCAATAAAATACTATAAAAAAAATGATTACATAAACGCGGACAGGCTTGCAGGAGCTGCAGCGCTTTCATGTATGTTAAGCAGCGGATATATACGTACCAACAGGGGAGATGATAATTCATATACTGTGCATGAAAAAGAATATGCCGATAAACTTGCTTTGGCTTCTGCCGGTGACTGTGCCAATAATATGAGCAATATGTTTCTTATAATACCGCCGTGGGAATACAGGCTGAAAGAGACCATGATGAACAATGGTTTTGGCCGGTATCTTTCTGCCAATGGATTATCAGATTTATACAATGAGAGAAAAATGAATACCTGCAGTGAATGCTGTGTTCCTGACGGTTTCCTTAAATCACCTGCAAAATGCGGATTTGGCGGAATCGGCCTGATGGGTGCCTATGAATGTTTTGATGAGTATATATGCAGAGGATATATCTGGTGCAGGGGACAGACAGATGCCACGGAACAGGAAAAAAACTTTTGTAAAAGGCTTGGAAGAAAATTAAATGAAGATGATATTGCTCTTGTGAAAAAATATCCTGTCCTGAATGAATCTAATGTGTATAGAACAGTAGCGGCAGCATGTTACACCGTAGCATTTTCATATATGCGTGATGGAGACAGAATAAATGCCGCATTGTGGCTGCATCGTGCAATGCAGATGAATCCGGATATAATTTATGAAGGAAATTTTGAGAAAATAAGAAATTTCATTATGGGAGGAACAGCTTCATTTTAAGAATCCGGTTAAGAATCCTGATTTAACTGTGTTAAAGTGTTAAACAGAAACGCCGCATTTTCCAGCGGCGTTTCTGTTTATGTTTTATTTTCTGTTTTTAAGCATTTCCGTGTATTTTCTGTTGAAAGCCTTTATCTTTTCAACAAGGCCGGCCATATCCTCCATGGGTGGCAGGAATGTAGTGCGGAAATGGAATGTTCCTGGAATCTGTCCGAAACCCGCTCCTGGAACTACGCATATCCCGGTTTCCTCAAGAAGGGCCATGCAGTAATCCATATTGCGCCTGCTCTCGTATGCAAGACGCTCTTCTTCTGACATCTCTGATATATTCCTGCCAGGTTCTTCCGGGAGATCAAAGCGGACGAAAGCGTACATCGCGCCCTGCGGCGTTCCGGCTTTCATTCCCTCAATTTCATTTATACCGCCATAAAGCATTTCGGCCTTTTTCTTAAGGTTCTGCAGAATGGTATCCCTTTCCTGCCTGTACAGGGGATAGCTGGGTTCGCCTTCCTTTGGAGGCTCAACCATTATATAGGTTATTATCTGGCCGGCAGAATTGGAACAGAGCCCTATGGATTGAAGTTTCATCAGCTCGGCATAAGCTTCTTTTGGCATATTGCGCACTTCCATATATCCGCCGCGCTGGCCGCATTCCCCAAGAAAACCTTTTGAAACAGAATGGAAACTGAAAAGCGTGGTGTCTATGTCACCGGTTTCATGCAGCACTTTTGCGAAGGAAATGAACTTCATTCCAGGTGCGTATACATTTTCCTGATAAACTTCGTCGGCAAGTACGGCAAGTTTATGCTCCCTGGCGAAGCGCAGCACCATTTTTATATTTTCTTCGGAAAGTATTGCCCCGGTAGGGTTGCCCGGATTTATTACCACTATAGCTACGGGGTTTATTCCCTTTTTTACGGCAGCTGCATAGCTTTTCTTAAGCTCCTCCTCATTAAGCTGCCAGCTGTTCTGCTCGTCAAGGTAATAATTTACCTGCTTTGCGCCGTACAGGGCTATGGTTGCACTGTAAAGCGGATATTGCGGTATGGGTATCATGAAACCGTCATTTTCATTGTTTGTGAGCAGTGTCATCGCGGCCTGCACACCTTTTGACGCGCCGTCAGTAAGGAATATGTTTTCAGCGGAAGCAGGTATGCCGTCGCGCCTGGTTATGAATTCCGCTACAGCCTTGCGTATGAAAGGCATTCCGGCGCTGTGTGTGTATGCCCCAAGGCCGTTGGGGCAGCATTTAAGAATGTGGCGGGCGCGCTCAATGGCATCCGCCGGGTAAAATTTTTCAATTCCTGGCCGGTCAGGCAGTTCCGGGTATTCAACAAGGCTTAATACCTGTCTGGGGAATGTCAGGGGCTTCTGCTTTAACGCCTGAGGGTTGCCTATATTGCAGTAAACTATTTTTCTGCCTTCGGTTTCCAGCTGCGCGGCCCTGTCTACTATCGCGCCACGCACGGCATAACTTGCTTTCTTAAGCTTGGAATTAAGATTTTCAGGTTTTATCATGATAATTCCATTATATAAAACTCTTTATAAGAAGATTATTGATTTTACAGTTTTTACGTCATGCTGAATTTATTTCAGCATCTCTGCGGGTTAAAGAGGTCCTGAAACAAGTTTATGACGACGTGGTAATATTTCGTCCTTTATAATTATATTGTATCAACACCTTTCTTAAAAAAAGCATAAAAGAAAAAGAACAATAAACTCATTTTTTACTTTACTTAAAAAAACTATAATTTTCAATGAGGCAGGATTGTGTTTCGTAAAAAAATAATTTCAATTTTCAACAGATTTTGTTCTTTAACTGAAAACAGTGCTTTTTTTATTGTTTCGATTCTGTTTGTATTGATATTTCTGATGTCTTTCTGCCAGCCCCCGCAGCTTCGAGGGCTTTCCGGAATGATACCTGTATGTGATAATATCGTTTTTCCTGTCGAAGCACTTAAAACAGTGATTTTTCCTTTTCAGCATCTTGTTCATTCTGTTCTGTTTGTGCATATCCCGGAAAGTCTGTCGTTTTTCAGACTGTTGTTTCTTCTGATTCCTGTTTTTCTTGTGCTGTCTGCCGGATTTTTTCTTGATTCACCATTTATAGGTTTTCTTTCTGCTGCCGGAATAATTTTTCTTGAACATTCTGTTAATACCGATGTGGAGCAGCTTCTTATTCTTATATCTGTTTTGTCGGTTATTAATATTTATATTTGCCCACTAATAGCAGGAAGGAAGAGGGATTTACTGCTT
>CACZRG010000235.1 GCA_902783485.1 uncultured Elusimicrobium sp. | reverse complement strand
CTTATACCCGAATTCCGCGTATTCAGCATGAAAAATCTGCCTGGAACCGGCAGTATCATTAAGGCAATGCTTGCCTATGCCTGGCCGCTTTTTATCGCCGGAGCAGGCACAATGATAGTGCAGATTTTTGACAGGCCGGTAATGCTTAAGGTTATGACTGCTTCTGACGTAGGCATTTATCAGGCGTCGGTGAAATTAGGCATATTCATGCAGCTTCTGGTGAATATGTTTGATACTGCCTGGCGCGCCTTTGTTATAGAAAGAATAGGCCGTCCCGGGGCAGAACAGATTTTCGCAAAGGTTTTCACTTATTTTACCGCTGCCGGCCTGGCCGCATGGCTTTTCCTGTCTTTCTTTACTGGAGACATTGTACAGTTTAAAATATATGGCAAATCGCTGTTCGGTCCCAAATACTGGGGGGCGCTGAATCTGCTGCCGGCGTTCTTCGGCGCGAATCTTTTATACGGTATTTATGTAAATCTGCTGGCGCCTGTAATAATAACAAAAAAAACCTGGATCTCGCTGGTCGTAACAATAATCAGTTCACTTATAAGCATAGCCGGAAACATTTATCTTATTCCACGCGCCGGCATGAAAGGCGGTGCTGCTGCCCTGCTTGTTTCCTACGCCGTAATGTGCGTGCTCATGTTCATAATGGGCAGAAAAGTATATAGAATTCCTTATGAATTCAGGAAAATAACTGTTATAACGGCAGCAGCGGCACTCTGCTTTATTCCTGGTTATTTAATTTCCGGCCCATGGTCTCTTTTAACAAGAATACTCTGTTCCGTTGCATTTCCCGCTCTGATATGGTTCACCGGATTCTTCAGCAGGGAAGAAAAAGAGAATATATCAGTTTTCATAAAAGAAAAATACGGCGGAAAACTTAAAAGAATATTCCACTGGAATCTACCAGTACGGACAACAGGATCACAACAAAATCGTACTACCAGAAAAATAAAAAGAGGATAATTATGACAAAATCAAAAGTATATTTCACTTCTATGAGAACGGCTGTCGGGGACCCGCTGCCAGAGAAACTGAAACGGCTTGTAAAAACCGCAGGCATAGGCAGTATCAATTTCAAAAATCAGTTCACAGCCATAAAGATTCACTTTGGAGAGCCGGGGAATCTTGCATATCTCCGTCCAAATTACGCGGCTGCCGTAGCAGATGTCATAAAAGAGCTTGGCGGAAAACCTTTTCTGACAGATTGCAATACTCTTTATGTCGGCGGCAGGAAGAATGCCCTTGACCATATCGACAGTGCATATAAAAACGGATTTTTTCCTATAGCCACCGGCTGCCAGATTATAATTGCTGACGGGCTGAAAGGCACAGATGAGGCAGAAGTGCCGGTAAGAGGCGGAAAATATGTAAAAGCAGCAAAAATAGGCCGTGCCATAATGGACGCTGACATCGTTATTTCGCTCAGCCATTTCAAAGGCCATGAACTCACCGGCTTCGGCGGAGCACTGAAGAATATCGGAATGGGTTGCGGTTCACGTGCGGGCAAAATGGATATGCACAGCGCAGGCAAACCGCGGGTAAGCCAGGAAAATTGCATAGGCTGTGGCAGATGCAGAAAAACCTGCCAGGTAGAGGCACCGGAAATAAAAGACAGGAAATGCACTATAAATCAGGAGCGTTGCCTTGGCTGCGGGCGCTGCATAGGCGTATGCCCCGTGGACGCTATTTATCCTGATTACAGAGCCTCTAATGAAGTTCTCAATAGCAAAATGGCAGAATATGCCATAGCTGTACTTGACGGAAGGCCCAATTTCCATATTTCACTTGCGATAGACATTTCCCCCTGCTGCGACTGTCATTCAGAAAATGACACACCGGTTGTGGCTGATTTGGGAATGTTCGCCTCATTCGACCCAGTGGCATTAGACCGGGCCTGCATAGACGCAGTGAATGCTGCAAAACCACTGCCGGACACTGCTCTTTCAGAAGCGTGGCACAACGAAGGAGACCATTTCCATAAAATATTCCCCTCCACCGACTGGAAACTGTGCCTTAATCACGCAGAAGAATTGGGCCTTGGCACACAGCAGTACGAACTGATAATGGTAAAATAAGAGAAGAAAAGACATGACAGACAGTCCCATAAACAAAGGAAACAACAACTTTTTTTTCAAATTAGTATTTCTGGTAATGGTAGCCGCTGTTACGGCGTTAGGTTATAAAGTATACCAGCTTGCTGACAATCTGGAAAAGAACAGACAGACAGTTCAGCCGGAACAGCGGAATGAAGCGGACAAACATCAGGCGGATACATATCAAGCAGATACTCATAAAACTGATACACCTCAGCCGGAACCTGCCGCCCATATGGCACCTAAGCCGTTTATAACACCAGAGGAAGCACAGGAAATAATTACAGAACACAAGAGAAGGGAAGCTGAAGAAAAAATAAGCAAATGTGAAACGGAAGAATGCAGACAAAGCATTAAAAAAGAGGCAGCTGCAGGTAATACCGTAAATTCCGCAGACAAAGCCCGCGCTTTCCAGCTTTATTTTGAAGGTCTGAAATGTTTCAATAAAGGTGAGTATTCAAAGGCAAAAGAATACTGGACCGAATCAAACCAGCTTGACCCTGAAAACGACGCACACATTGGTCTTAAACGCATTGATAGTATTTTAAACACTGAAAAAAGTCCCAAAGACAAATCTCAGGCGGCAAAACTTTATCTTGAAGGTCTGAAGTGTTTCAACAACAAGGATTATTTAAAAACAAAAGAGCACTGGACAAAGGCAATGCAGCTTGATCCTGAAAATGAAGATGTAAAACTTGGCCTAAAGCGGGTTGACCAGATTTTGGAATTCCAAAATAAATAGGATAGGCAGAAATATGCTGTTACGCAAAAGCATCCCGTATGAAAATTTCGGATAACCGAAACATATTAAAGGCCATTTTCAAAAAAGTCTGACTGCAGACTGACTGCCAATTGTTTATCATGTCTCTTACTATTGTTCACTATATAAGTCTTATTATCGCAATAGCTATTTCGCTTGCACCTGTAATAATGGTTGCCAGAAAGGTGAAAAGCGCTGATGATTACAGTGTTGGCGGCCGGAAATACGGTGTTCCCATGGTAACAGGCACCATATTAGGCACAATAATAGGAGGATCTTCCACCGTTGGCACCTCACAGATGGCATTTGCGAAAGGCATTACAGCATGGTGGGTAACACTCGGGGCGGGTATAGCGCTTCTGCTAATGGCCTTTTTTTACGCCAAGCCGCTACGCAGAAGCCGTCTATCTACTGTATCACAGTTTCTTACACACTGCTTCGGCAGAAAAGCCGGAGCGGTAAGCAGCATGACAGTATCGCTTGGAATGTTCTTCAGCATAATAGCCAGTTCCATAACAGGCCTGCACCTGATATCCGGAATTTTCGGCATAGGCCCCGGTATTTCAGCATTTATAATAAGCGGGCTCGTGCTGTGTTTCGTGTTTTTCGGAGGCCTTAAAGGTTCAGGCACAGCAGGACTTGTAAAACTGGCCCTTGTTGCCGTTTCAATAATAGCCGGAGGAATATGGGCTTTCTTTGACATGGGAGCCTTTTCCGGACTGAAGAACTCTTTTGCTTTTGAACCCTGGCTTAACCTGTACAGCGGTGGAATAGGCGATGGTTTATACAATCTTACAGCCATGATAATAGGAGTTATTTCAACGCAGGCATATGTGCAGGGAGTTTTTGCGGCAAAAAATCTCCGCACTGCATACTGGGGCTGCATATCCGCCGGAATAACAATAATCCTGGTAGGCCTGCCGTCAGTGATAATAGGCCTGTATATGCGTCAGGCACACCCAGAACTGCTGCCGATAAACGCCCTGCCATATTTTCTATGTGAATATCTGCCTGATTATCTCGGCGGTGCAGGGCTTGCCGCAGTTCTTTTTTCAGCAGCCGGCTCTGTGGCTGGACTTTCCCTGGGAATAGGGACAACAGTTTCAAACGACATTTTCCGCAATATCCTGAATATAAACAGTGAAAGGAAAGTGCTCTGGCTGAACCGCCTGACAGTGCTTGCAGCTACAGCAGGCGGCGTTATTGCTGCGCTGCATTATTACGATTCAATGGTACTTAAATGGAATTATCTTTCAATGGCAACGCGCGGCATAACAATCTTTATCCCCCTCACCTGCCTGATAATGCTGCATGGACATTTTGCCCATAATCACAGGGAACTTTTTCATTCCCTGGAAGGGATAATATCAAAGGCAGGCCTGCCGTCAATGATAGCAGCCATTGCAGCAGCCACTTTATGGAAAATAATATTTCCGGAAAGCCGCAATCTGCTTTTCCCGGGCCTGGCTGCCTGCGCCGCAGTAATGATTTCCGCTGTGATTTATGGCTTAAACAGAAAGAAAAAACAATAAATCAACGGCACAAATGATTATCTGCCTTCTTTGCCGTCTTCTGCAGAAGGAGCAGATTTCTGTTCAGGTTTTGCCGGATCTTCAGCTGATACAGAAGCAGCAGAATTTTCATTTTCAGCAGTTCCGGACACATCAGGTGAAGCAGAATGTTCCTCTTCCAATGGTACAGAGGTTTCCGCAGGACATGCCCCTCCAAAGTGATGGCTCAGCGGCAGTTTGTTTCCACAGTCATTGCAGCCGACAAAATCATATGTATAGGTGGATGCTCCAAGCAGCAGAAAAACTGCTATCGCAGACTTTATCCTGCCTTTTAAGAGAAAACCAAGGAACACAAGAGCACATATTCCAACCATGCCCCATGAAAACACGCATTTATATGGTCCCATTGATGTAAAAATATTAAGAATAAGGGCTCCTGTCTTTGAAATGAAAGATAACGTCATTGACAAAAAAGAACTGAACATAATTTCTCCATAATACTTTCAGGCTATGTTAAAACAAACAACAGATATAAACTGACACAATAAGTTTATAAAAACAAAGGCTATGTATAAGAAGAGTACTGATTTTAGTATTCTCCCGTCATGCTGAACCTGATTCAGCATCTCAATGGCTTAATGAGGTCCTGAAACAGGTTCAGGACGACGAAGTAACATTGGCGTTCTTTATAATTACATTGTATCAATACTTTCCTTGAACAGAGCCTTTATAATTATATAATTTTCAGTAAAGCCGCATACGATAAGTTCCAGCCACCAGTTCCAGTTTTATTCTTCACACGTTAAACTGATAAATGATAAAATTTATTATTATGGATGAGAAAAAGGTTCAGATAACGGTTGCGAAGAGCGCGGGTTTCTGCCCGGGTGTTAAAAGCGCCATAGACAAGGTGCTGGAACTTTCAAAGCAGCGCACAAAGAAAATTTATACGCTCGGTCCTCTTATCCATAACAGACAGGTAATAGAAACACTTAAGGAAAAAAACATTGATTCCATTGATTCTCCTGATGAAATAAAAGACAAGGACTGCATTGTTGTAATAAGAGCACATGGCATTCCCCCAGTGGAGGAAGCAAGACTGCGCTCCATTGGCTGCGAAGTTGTGGACGCAACCTGTCCTCTGGTAAAACGCGCACAGGAAAAAATACGCATTTATGCTCTTCAGGGATATGACACAATCATCGTTGGAGACAAGAAACACGCCGAGATAACCGGCCTTCTGGGTTATACTGAAGGCCGTGGCCGCGTAATAAGCGGCCCGGAGGAAGTTCATACCCTGCCGCACTTCGAGAAACTTAATGTGGTGGCGCAGACCACGCAGGAGCCTGATGTTTTCGCCAAAGCCGCAGAACTGCTTAAGGAAAAAGCAGATACTCTTGTTGTTTCAAACACTATATGCCACCCTACTACACACAGACAGAAGGAAACTGTGGAACAGTCTTCAACGTCTGACCTTGTTATTGTGGTAGGCGGAAAGAACTCCGCAAATACAACAAGGCTTTTTCAGATTGCGGAAAGACTCGCAAAAAAAGCCGTTCACATTGAAAAAGCAGATGATCTCAGCAAAAAAATGTTTAACGGAGTGCAGAAGGTTTTTATAACCGCCGGTGCCTCCACACCATCGTGGATGATTGAAAATATTGCCGAGGCGGTTCACCTTATTCTTGAAAAACCAAAAAATCCTTTTGTTTCGGCACTTTCCTTCATTTGGCGTCTCGCCATTACCGGTTCACTGTTTACGGCTATTTCCTCTGTGGCGCTTACTTATGTGTGCATGAGGCTTGAGGGTGTACCTATTTCATACAAAGTAATGGCCATGGCCGGGCTTTTCGTATTCAGTCTTCACACGCTTAACCGTGCGCTGGAAAAAGGAACAAGTTCTGCCGACAAGGTACGACAGTTTCTTTTTGCCGATCACCGTAATTTTTCACATGCCGTGGCTTATGTATCAGGCATAGCCGCGCTTGTGCTTTCCTTTACGATAAACTGGAAGGTTTTCCTTGCTGCGGCTTTCTTCTGGGGCATAGGCATTTCATATCCGCATAAAACACAGTATGTTCTGGCCAATCTAGGAAAATTCTTTCCCACTTCCAAGGATCTTTTTACAACTTTCGGCTGGGCTTATATGTGCGCATATGTTCCTGCACTTCAGGGGGCAGGCATAGGAATAAGCAAACATTCAATTTATGCCGTGTTCTTTGCTTTCCTGCTCGTATTCATGCGCTCTGTCCTGTGCGGCGTGGTTCAGGTTCACAGCGATCTTATCGTAGGACGTGAGAATTTCTATAAGGCCGTAGGGCATATTCCAACCTTCATAACACTTTTCTTCTTCTACGCAATGCTTTCAGCCACACTGTTCACACTGTACCTTATGGACTGGAACACCACGCTTGTCCTTTCGCTGCTGGGCGGGCTTGTATATTATCTTGTTCTGCTTTCTGCTTTTGCGAAACGCAGGATTCCTGAACGCACTACGGCGGATACACTGATAGATATTCAGTTCATAGTGCTGGCTGCGCTTACATACCTGGCTTAAATGAAACCTATTGAACACTCTGACGCAATAACACTGAGTTTATGGAATGGCTGGTATTTGACGGAAAATGGATATTCCAGAATTTTAGATTGAGATTTACAGATGAGCTTCACTTTAATGGAACATTATGGAAAATTGAAGAAGAGCATTGATTTTAGTATACTCCCGTCATGCTGAATTTATTTCAGCATATCTACATCTTAATAAGATCCTTAAACAGGTTCAGGATGACAAATCAATATCAACAGAGCCCTTTATAAATCAATGGAATTTCATAAATGTTGAAAAAAGACATAAATCTTTTTTCAAGCTCCCTGCTGATTATGCTTGCGTACCTGATTTGCTTCATGGCATATCAGATTTT
>CACZRG010000234.1 GCA_902783485.1 uncultured Elusimicrobium sp. | reverse complement strand
TGGAATCATGTGTTCACCCAGTTTGACCGTCAGGAAGACGGTACTTTCAGGCTGCTGCCTCATAAGAATATTGATACAGGAATGGGGCTTGAGCGTCTTGCCTTCATAGTAGAGAACAAGGAAACACCATTTGAAACATCGCTTTTCCACCCTGTGGTTGAAACAGCAGAAAAATTTTTCGGCAAGGCATATAATGAAAGCCCGGAAACGGTTTCCGCTTACCGCATAATCAGTGAGCATCTGCGCGCCTCGGCATTCCTTATTTCAGAGGGGATTATTCCATCAAATGAAGGCCGTGGATATATACTGCGCAGGCTCATACGCCGTGCCAGCAGGTATGGCAGGCTTTTAGGCGCAGAAGCGCCGTTCCTGAACAGGCTGCTTCCTTCTGTTTTCCGCATTTACCGCGATGTATATCCTGAGCTTCAGGAAGCGGAGAAACAGATAAGCAATACACTTCTGTTCGAGGAGCAGGGATTCATAGAAACACTCAATACCGGTGAAAAGTATCTGCAGGATCTTATGGAAAAATATCCGTCAGGCATTCCCGGAAAAGAGGCTTTCCGCCTTTACGAGACATATGGCTTCCCTTTTGAACTTACACGGGAAATTGCACAGAAAAAAGGAGTGGCAGTAGACGAAAAAGGATATAATGAGGCACGTCTTGATGCGCAGAAAATTGCCAGGTCAGGCTGGAAGGATTCCGGCGAGAAAAACGCCATGTGTTTCCAGAAGGCAGAGGAAAAATTCCCCGCTACCGTTTTCACGGGATATGAATCTCTTGAGGAAAAATCCGTAATTCTGGGCCTTCTGGACAAGGAAGGCAATATTGTTGACACATTGCCCGAAGGCAGTGAGGGTTATGCCGTGCTTGACAGAACCCCTTGTTATGCAGAGTGTGGCGGACAGAAAGGAGACCTTGGCTCTTTCCTTGTGGACGATGAGGAAATTGCTTCAATCACGGATACACAGAAACCGGCCGGGGATGTATACATTCATTCTGTACGTGTTCAGCAGAATTTACATACAGGAATGAATATTACCGTTGGCGTTTCAGAAGACAGATACCTTACTTCATGTAACCATACTGCAGTGCATGTGATAAACGCCGCACTGAAACAGGTTTTTGGTGAAAACACAAGACAGGCCGGTTCGGAAGTAAATGCAACAAGATTCCGCTTTGACTACACAATAAACCGCACCCCGACAAAGAAAGAACTTGCCAGGGTTGAGGAAATAGCCAATATGGCCATTCTGGAAGGCTACAGGGTGTGGAAAGAAGAACGGCCTCTTGCCGATGCAAAAAAACTTGGCGCTACTACTCTTTTGGGCGAGAAATACGCAGATCCGGCACGTTTTGTACTTATAAACAGAAATGGTTTTGACAATGCTGCGGACAGATACAGCCTTGAACTTTGTGGCGGGACACATATAAACAATCTCAAGGAACTTATTTCCATACAGATACTTAGGGAGTCCTCTGTTTCAAGGGGGGTACGCCGTATAGAGGGAGTTTCAGGATATGCCGCTGTGCGGTATCTCAAGGGCATGGCCAGGATTGCCACAGGCCTTGCTGCCAGACTGTCGGTTCCACCGTCTGAACTGGAAAAACGCGTGGAACAGCTGCAGGAGCAGATAAAGGAACTGAAACAGAAAAAGGACAGGACAGCCTCCGGCAGTGAGCCGCGCGGGGCAAAGGAAGAAATCTGCGATGTAAAGGGAGTAAAACTGGTTTGTTCCGGCATAGATGGGGCCGCAATACCTGAACTTCGCAGTATTTCCGATACTCTCAAAAACAAATACTCTGAAAAAGCAGTATTTTTCCTGTACAGCGTTGCAGAGGGGAAAGTGTCATTTGTTGTTTCATGCACAAAGGAAATGACAGGTGGCAGTTTCAGCGCAGCTTCATTGGTAAAGGAACTGTCGGCTGCTTTTGGTGGCCGTGGTGGCGGAAGACCTGATTTTGCACAGGGAGGCTGCCAGGCACCGGAGAACACAGAAACCCTGACGGAAAAAGCAAAATCACTGCTTGAAAGTATGCTATAATTTAGTAAACCGCGCCCGTGGTGAAATGGATATCATAGCAGCCTCCGAAGCTGTTGGTACAGGTTCGATTCCTGTCGGGCGCACGTCTTAAAATATACCCGTTCTCCGTCGAGAGCGGGTTTTTCGGACAACAAAAAACCGCCCCTATTGATAGGAGCGGTTGCATATGTGTTTAAAAGAGATTAACAGAAATCATCAAATAC
>CACZRG010000233.1 GCA_902783485.1 uncultured Elusimicrobium sp. | reverse complement strand
CTGCGCAGTTTAAGCGCGGGCCACTACGCAATTAAGCCATTTTGCGTTCAAGCAGTTTTTTTACTATGAAGGTTGCCACATGGTCGGCATACGAGCCTATGCCGAAGCCTGCGTCAAAGCCCAGTTCTTTTGCCAGTTTGTTGTTTATGCGCGGGCCGCCGGTAATAAGCAGCATTTTGCCGCGCAGGTGTTCAGCCTCTGCCAGCTCAATCAGGTTGGTAAGGTTCTTTATATGAACATCCTTCTGCGTAACAATCTGCGACACAAGCACCGCGTCAGCCTTCATTTCCACGGCTTTTTCAAGCAGTTTTTCATTCGGAACCTGCGAGCCCATATTCAGCGCATTTATCATGGAATAGCGTTCCAGACCGAAATGATGGTTGTAGCCTTTCATGTTCATAATAGCGTCAATGCCCACGGTATGGGCATCAGTGCCGGTGCATGCGCCTACTATGTTTATCTTCCGTCCGAAATGCTCCTTTATGAAAGCGTCGGTCTCGTCCATGGTGAACGGCTTGTCAACCGCTTCCGAATACTCAACCTTGTCATAGTCAATGCTCACATCAGTCTTCGCATAGGCCACAAAGAACGTGAATCCGTCGGAAAGGGCCTCCGCGTGAACAATGTCCGCCTTCTTGAAGCCCAGCTTCATAACATATATTTTAGCCGCCTCCTTGGCCCTGCCGCAGTTCTTTATTGGCAGAGTGAAGGAAAGCTGAATCGCTCCGTCGTTGGAAGTATCGCCGTAAGGTTTTATTATCATAATTTTGCCCCCTTATTTTACGCAGGAAATTCCCAGCTTGGCCTTAAGCCAGTCCTCAACAGGATTCCAGTAGTTTCCGGCTTTCTCATATACACCGTCAAAGCCTTTGCCGCCTTCAGGCGGGCGTTTGATATCGGCGAAATCTCCCTGCTCTATTGCAGTGAACAGGCCTTTCTGCTTAATATCCTTCAGCATTGCGAGAGCTTCGTCAAGAACCTGCTGCGCGCGTTTTGCCATTATACCGTCTTTCTTAAACTCAATTTCATTCGCAAAATCAGCAATGGCGTTATGCACATAAAGAGCATTCTCTATGGCAAGATAGCGGTCCTGCAGATACGGAGTATGAATGGCCTCGGTGAGCATTCCCAGCAGTTCTATGCCCTGCCCGGCGGCCTTGCTTATGAAGTTGAACATGGTGTTCATGGCATAACCCTTGAAAATATCGCCAGTCATAAACTTTGTGGGAGGCATGTATTTAAGCGGGTGTTCCGGGAAAATCTCCCTTGCCATTATCGCCTGCGCATATTCCATAAGGAAACCGTTCTTTATTTCCGGGTTCATCTCAAAGGCGTGGCCAAGGCCCATAAGGCGGGCCGGCATTCCGGCATTGTAGGCAAAGCGCTCATTTATAAGCTGGCTCACAAGCACGGTGTTGGCCTTCTCAACCGCGTCGGAAGTGGTAAGATAATTGTCCTCGCCGGTGTTTATGATGATGTCCGCAGCGGCGTTTATCATTCTGGAGAATGACTGGTCCGTAAATGTGCGGTACATATTGATGTCGCGGAAAAGCACGCCGTACATGGAATCGTTAAGCATCATGTCAAGGCGTTCAAGTGCGCCCATGGCGGCAATTTCCGGCATACAGAGGCCGGAGCAGTAGTTCACAAGACGCACATAGCGGCCTATTTTATCGCCGGTCTCGTCAAGCCCGGCACGCATTATGCGGAAATTCTCCTGCGTGGCATAAGTTCCGCCAAAGCCTTCCGTAGTTGCGCCGTAAGGCACATAGTCAAGCAGGCTCTGCGCCGTGGTGCGTATTACTGCAATAACGTCTGCGCCCTGTTCCGCAGCGGCCTGCGCCTGTTTCACGTCCTCGTAAATATTGCCTGTGGCAACAATAACATAAATAAGCGGAGAATGAATGCCCCTGCTGGCAGCCAGTTTCTTATTGCGGAAATCAACATTCTTCTCAATGCGTGCGGCAAGCTGTTTTACAATTTCCGCAGCCTTAGCCTCAATCTGCTCCTTGTCGGAAAGAGGAATAGCGGTTATATCAAGCCCTTCCTCAGCTACAGCCTTGTTAAGCTCCTCCGGGGTTTTGCCGGTTTTAACAAGCGCATTTATATAATAAGCGGCTATTCCCCCCGCCAGTTTATCTCCCGCCTGTGCCGTTATGATATTAGGAACAGGCACTCCGTCGGCATCAGCGCCGTCAGCGCCAAGCAGGCGCAGCGTTGCGCGTTCCACCGTAACGGTAGTGTGAGTATCTATGAACTCCTGAACCGGTTCCGTGATTTCGGAAGCCAGCTTTCTGGCTTCCGCGATCTTCTCCCCGGACAGTCCGAGCTTGCTCTTGAATTCCATTCTACTTCCTCCGTGATTGCAAATTTGAATACGCCTGTACAGGATAAAACCTACTGCCTACACGGTATAAAACAATGCAGTTACCGGCATGGCATACTGAATGTTCAGGCATTTCTGCGTAAAAACATCCGCATAATACCGAAACAGGTTCAGGGCCGCATGTTTCCGGCAGCCGGAAAATCAAACCGTTTTATATTTACCGCCACGAAAACAGCCTGCCGCCTTTAATTATAACATTTATTTATTATTAGTTCTTTTAGAGAAAAATATTGAAACAATATAATTATAATGAACGCAAATATTACTTCGTCGTCCTGAACTTCTTTCAGGACCTCTTTAAGTCTCATAGATGCTGAAATAAATTCAGCATGACGTAAAAACTGCAAAATTAATAATCTTCTTATAAAGAGCGTTATTATTGCGGATATTTATTGTGGAACCGCCGGGAATTCATTTCATGGAATATTTTTTGCGTGCAGTTTTGCTGGCAGTTTTTTACAGAACCATATTCTGGAAATCCCTATCTGTAAATATATCCTTCGCAGAAGATTGTTTTATTCCGCAAGCCATTCCAGCACATTCACCTGTTTAATGCCGTTATGGTCAATTCTGCCATAGTCCCTCGTTAAAATAAATTTAGGATAATTGTCCTTCAATGACTTAAACGGTGTTAATTCTCTGACAAGTGTTTCATCTCCATTAACAGTATCTGCAACCTGATAATATTCAATTCCCTCAGCAGTTTCCGCAATGAAATCTATTTCAACATCTTTATTGTTGTGCCTGACCTTGCCTATGTAAACTTTACGACTGCGGCGCAATAGTTCCAAATATACGATATTTTCCAATATATGCCCCTGATCCGCTCCCTTGTTGCCCAAAAGAAACTTTCTTATGCCGATGTCAGCAATATAATATTTATTCAGCGTTTTTAGTATTCTTTTTCCTTTCACATCATATCTTTCAGCTTTGTATATTACATATGAATCCATCAAGGCATCTATATAACCTTCCACAGTGGCCGGCTGCATTTTGACTCCGTCTGACGTCATTGTGTCGCTTATTTTTTTTACAGATATTTCAGAACCTATGCTGTCCGCTATAAATCTTATTACGCGGTTTAGCCTCCCCTCTGACGAAAATTTTCTGTTTTCAATTATATCTTTAAGAAGAATGGTATTATAAATCCCCTCCAGATATGAATTCAACGCTATGCCACTATCATTCTGGCTCATTATATTAACCGCATAAGGGAAAGAGCTGCCGGCGATGTAATCAGAATATATTTTATCAAGACTATATTTATTTCCGTAAAAAGAGACAAATTCGGCAAAAGATAATGGAAACATCTTTATTTCCACGTAACGCCCGGCAATGGAGGTGGCCCACTGTCCAGACTGCAATTGCGAATTTGAGCCGGTAAGATATATATCAATATTCCCTTTTTCAAAAAGACTGCGTACGGCCTTCTGAAAATCAGGCACATTCTGTATCTCGTCTAAAAAGACATAATTTCTTCCTTCTGTAAGATTAGCTGTTATATGACGGTAAAGTTCCCTGTAATCCAAAAATTTTTCATTCTCAATTTCTTCCAGTTTTATAAACTGTATCTGATTTTGTCTTATGCCTTTTTTTCTAAGTTCGTCTATATAAAGACTAAACAACGTGGACTTGCCGCAACGTCGTATGCCGGTGATTATCTTGATAACATCAGCATCCTTAAAGGCAAGAAGCTTGTTTATGTAAACAGGTCTATTTATCAGCTTTTTTGTCATTTTCGTGCCATATATGTTCAGTATTTAAAGAAATTATATGTAAAAACAATACAAAAGTAAATAGTTTTTGTATTTTACTGCAAAAAGTATATAGCATTGTTAAGTTTTTACATGGCAAATAAAACTGCTTTTAATCGTTTAATGCGCCGGAGCCAGTATAAATGCGCGCCGGAGCAGGGATAAACACGCCGTACGCGGTATAAACACGACGTACATAGCATAAACGCGCCATAAGCAGTATATGCGCCACAATATAAATTATCCCCTATAAAAAATCCTGCGGCAATACAGGGCAGAAAATAAAAATCATTCATCAACCGTGCACAAATTCAGGGCATGTCTCGTATGTAATATATTGACAAATATGCAATCATATTGCATATTTGTCTAAAACAGTGCCATAGAAAAGATTAAATAATTTATATCAGCATTTTAAAGAATTCAGGCAGGCTATTTCTCTTTATAAGAATAGTATTGATTTTACAGTTTTCACGTCATGCTGAATTTATTTCAGCATCTATGCGGCTTAAAGAGGTTCTGAAACGGACGATGTAGAATAAGTTCAGGGTGACAACAGTAGGTAGATTTATAGTTAGTAGTGAGTAATTAGGAGTTTAGTAAATTCCATAAATCGGCATTGAGAACGATAGTGAAGCAATCTGATTCTGGAACTACGCTTAAAAATATTTGTATATATTGCTTCGTCATTTTATTCCTCGCAACAATGACGCATAAAAATGGAAAATTCTGACTAAAAAACAACTTTTTGTTATTGTCCGAAAAAATTCTTTTTCCTTTGCGACCATATGCTGTCGCTTTGATTTGTTAGGATATTAATGAAGGAGAAAAATATTTGGTTGCAAACGTATTTATTCCATGAAACAATATTACGCCCACACAAAATGCGATGAGAACGGTGAAGTCCTGCCAATGGAAAATTGGCAACTGCTTCACGATCATTTGAAAAATACTGCGGAAATAGCCGCATCCTTTGCCGAGGAATTCAAGTCAGCGGATTTTGCCTATATTGCTGG
>CACZRG010000232.1 GCA_902783485.1 uncultured Elusimicrobium sp. | reverse complement strand
TATGGTGGCTGCAATGGAAATCTGAAAGCCATATCAAAACTTGTCGACGGCTGGACAGTTAAGCAGATAGAGGAAAAGGTAAAAGGCAATACCTGCGGTTCAAATTACACATCATGCGCGGACCAGCTGGCCATAGCTGTAAGACAGGCGCTGGACGAGTCAGGAAAAGCCTGAAACATTTAATATAGACATACGGGCAGATTCTGTAGTTAAATTATAATCCGTGTAAAAACTGCTGTTGTTATGGCGGTGAACAGGAAAGTATACCTGTTTACCGTCATTTTTTATTAACAGAATCATTGCCGGCCCGTTTATTGATTCACCTGAATATATCCTGCCAGGTTATGCAGGCATACGTCAGGTTATTTTCTTTTTGGTCCTGTCTGGTATTTATGATATAATTTATTTACCGGTAAGTAGAATTTTATGAACGAAGCAAGAAAAAACGAAAAGAATGAAGAAAAGCGCAGAAAAATCTTATGCGCCGCCGGGAAACTTCTGGCTGAGTATGGAGCTGAATCTGTTTCCATGAATCAGATTGCCGAGAAGCTGAAAATAACAAAACCGGTTCTTTATTACTATTTCAAAAATAAGGAAGAGCTTGTTAATCAGGCTTTTATTGCAGGGGTTAAAAGGATTGAAGACTGTATTCCCGGAATCGAAAGTGATATGTCTGTTGAAACCAAAATAGAAAAAATCCTGTCCGGATATATGGTCTTTTTTGAAAAATACCCGGATGCCCCAAAACATTTCTTTAAACTTGTAACATTGCCGAAGAATAACATGCTTTCAAAGCTGTCTGTTGAATATTCACGTCAGAAAAATGAACTTTTCAGAAAAAGTTTCTCAAATGAAAATCTGACTTCTGAAACAATGGATCTGCTGCTTCGCATGATTACCGCGGCTATTCTGGAATTACATATGGAAGCTCATAATAAAGGAATAAAAAACATAAACAGGAAAACACCTTCAATGTTCGCAAAACTTATTGCGGCCGGCATACGTTCTATGAAAGTGATTTTTACGGTTGCGGCTTTAAGTCTTGCCTCCGCTATCCCATGCCATGCAGAAGCGATAAGCCTTGACCAGGCTATAAATATCGCTTTGCGGGACAATATCACCGTGAAAAACGCTATGGCCACAAGTGAGAAATATGATGGCTATGTTGATGAAAACATAGGTTCCGTCTATCCGCAGATAAATTTCTCCGGTACCTATACAAATTATATCAGGGAACAGCGTTCAGTAAGCGCAGACGGAGTGCATAAAGGCGGAATGGACCATAACTATATTACCGCAGGTTTCAATCTTAACCAGGTACTGTGGGCCGGCGGAAAAGTTGGTTCAGCCATAAAAATGGCTAAAATCTATTCAGCTGCGGGAAAAGAGGAACTGAAGGTTGCGCAGCGTGATACTATACGCCAGGTAAAGCAGATGTATTATGCAGTTCTTCTGGCAAAAAAAATGGTGGAGATTCAGCGCGAGACGCTTAATCTGTCAAAACAGTATCTTAAAACCATAGAGGCTAAATACAGGCAGGGTTTATCAAGCGATCTGGAACTGCTGCGCCAGCGCGTTGAGGTTTCAAATAATGAGCCGGCGCTTACCAAAGCAGAGAACAGTTATGAGGAAACCCTGCTTAAGTTCAAGAACCTTCTTGGAATGGAACCGGATGCCGATATTGAATTAAGCGGTGACCTTCAGTGTGGCACAACAATTTATTCCAGCCCTGCGGAACTTTATAAAACGGCTCTTGAGAACCGTGCTGAGTATAAAGACATGAAGCATATGCTGGATCTGTACAGGGAAATGATTGTAGTGGAACGTGCAGGACATTATCCTTATCTCAGCCTTTTTGCAAAGCAGGAATATACCGGGAACAGCAATAAGTTTATGCCTGCCGGAGACGAGAATGGCTGGAATACATATGGCGGCGTGTCTCTTTCGCTTCCGCTGTATTCGGGCGGTTCCGTGAATGCAAGGGTTCTTCAGGCGCAGAAGCAGGCGGATATAATGGAGAATAATCTTCAGAATCTGGAGCGGAACATAAAAATAGCCGTGAAGACTGCATGGTTCTCACTCAATGAGGCTGCGTCACGCCGTGAATCACAGAATACCGCAGTGGAACAGGCAAGAAAGGCACTCACCGCTACAGAGACAAGGTTTAAAAACGGTCTTGCTGGTCTTCTGGATCTTAATGATATGGCTCTTGCGTTTAACAAAACACAGACTCTTTACAGTCAGGCTGCTCATGATACCTGCTCTGCAGGAGCACAGCTTGAATGGACAATAGGAAAATAAACGATTTTAAATATACAGAGACAAAAATTATGAAAACCACAATTAAAACAACACTCGCAGTTTTTGTAGCAGTCCTGGCTCTCTCCGCGTGCGGAGAAAAAAATATTGATCAGCTTAACAAAGTTGAGAAGGACAGATTTATAGTCAGAACTGAAAAAGCCGGCCTTAGAACTATTGAAGACACAATTTCCATAGTCGGTTCCATAAAGGCTTTTGATGAAGCGGTTCTTTATCCGCGCGTGAATGGCAAGCTTCTGAAGAATGTGCTTTTTGAGGGCGATCCGGTATCAAAAAACCAGACTGTGGCGCTTATAGAGCGCGATGAACCAGGTGTTGTTTATGAAGCCGCGCCTGTGCCTTCAACCCTTAACGGTGTAATAGGCCGTGTTTATCAGGATACCGGTGCCAATGTAACCACACAGACCCCTATAGCGCTGGTTGTAAGCCAGGCCAAGGTAAGGGTTGTTGTTGAGGTTCCGGAACGCTATGTGGGCAAGATACGTATGAATCAGCCCGCGCGCATAAAGGTTGATGCCTATCCGGATTCCGTTTTCACTGGCAGAATCTACCGCATAAGCCCTGTTGTTGATACAAAAACCCGCAGCAGCGTGGTTGAGGTTCTGGCTGATAACTCAAGTCACAGGCTGAAATCGGGAATGTTTGCCGAAGTAAAACTTATTGCCGGTGCCAGATCCAATGTTGTTACAGTTCCAACCTCCGCAATAGTTACCGAAAACAAACAGTCCTATGTGTTCATTCCTTCTGAAGACAAGGCGGCGCGCGTAGCTGTTTCCCTGGGGCTTTCCAATGAGGATTATGCGCAGATAACAGGCGGAGTGAAACAGGGAGATGATGTAATTATTTCCGGCCTGTATGGTCTGAAAGACGGCAGCAAGATAGCTGTTGACAATGACTGAGCCTGAGCCAGTCCTGATTAAAAGGCGAAGATAATGAAACTCATTGATATTTCAATCAAAAAACCGGTCTTCACAACCATGATGATGGCTGCCATCGTCGTGCTGGGTATGTATTCGTATTTCAACCTGGGCGTGGAACTTATGCCTAATACGGAATTCCCTTATGTTATTGTGCAGACTGTTCTTCCCGGTGCCGGCCCGGAGGAAACGGAAACTTCTCTTACCAAGGTTATTGAGGAATCCGTAAACGGTATTTCCGGACTGGAAGATATAATAGGATACAGCTATGAGGGCATGAGCCTTGTCATAGCCAAATTTGAACTTGAGAAGGATGGCGATGTGGCGGCGCAGGAAGTGCGCGACAAGGTTAATGCCGTGCTTTCCCAGCTGCCTGACGGTACGCAGCAGCCTGTCATAATGAAAATGGAAATGGATGCAATGCCTATAATAAATGTGGTGGTATCAGGGCAGCGCAATCTCATAGAGCTTACAGAATTTGCCAAGAAAAAAGTAAAAGAGAACATAGAGACAATAAGCGGCGTGGGATCAGCCACCATAGTAGGCGGAAGGGAAAGGGAAATTCATATAGTCCTTAACCCAATGAAAATGGCTTCCCTTGGCATTTCATCTTCAAAAGTAAAACAGGTTCTTGCGGAGCAGAATATTGAAATACCTGGCGGAACGGTTGAGCAGAGGGATAAATATTTCACGCTGCGCACACTGGGCCGTATAAATACGGTAAAGGACTTCAAGGATATTGTTGTTGTAAACAGAAACGGTACGCAGATAAGAATAGGCGATATAGCCAAGGTTGAGGATACCGGTGAGACAGAAAGTACCGTGTCGTTCCTTAACGGCAAGCCCTCGGTAACAATACAGATAAAAAAGCAGTCCGGCAGCAATACTGTTGCTGTTGCCCGTAAAGTGCGTGCCCGCATAGCCCAGCTTGCGCCATCCTTTCCTTCTGATATAAATGTAAGGATACTGAATGACCAGTCAGAGTTTATTAATGACTCCGTGAATGCCGTTAAAGAGCATCTTGTGCTTGGCGCCGTGCTGGCCGGCCTTATGGTTCTTGTATTCATGGGCGACTGGCGCTCCACGATTATTTCAACACTTACAATACCTGTTTCCCTTATAGGTACATTCATTGTAATGGACTATTTCGGATTCACGTTCAACAATATGACGCTGTTAGGACTTACCATAGCTGTAGGTCTTGTTATTGACGACGCTATCGTTATGATAGAGAATATTTACCGCAATATGGAAGAGCGTCACCTGGCCCCAAAAAAGGCCGCAATTATCGGCGCAAACGAGATTGCCTTTGCGGTTATAGCCATATCAATATCGCTTATAGTCATATTTGTACCGATGTCATATATGCAGGGTATAATAGGCCGTTTTATGAAACATTATGCCCTTACAATAGCCGTAGCTGTTGCAATAAGCACATTCGTTTCCCTTACGCTTACGCCGATGATGTCTTCAATATTCCTGAAGGCGAAGAAAAGCGAAAAAAACAAGCTGCAGCTTATGACTGACAGGCTTAATGCCTGGCTTGAAGGCTATTACGCCAAAATGCTGGAATGGTCTCTTTCGCACAGAACATTCATGGTCATAATCTCTATAGTGATACTTATTTCCACTGTGCCTATGGCCAAAATGATAGGAAAGGACTTCGTTCCTACCGATGATACAGGCCAGTATCAGATAGAGGTAAAGGCTCCGGACGGCACAAGTCTTGCCGCGACTAAACAGCTTTTCGAGCAGATAGAGAAGGAAACCAGAAAGATTCCCTTTGTAACAAACACCCTTACGAACATAGGTTCCGGCAGCGGCGCGGATTCCCTTACCAGCAATTCAAACCAGGGAACAATAACGGTGGAGCTTACTCCTTTAGGCACGCGTCCCGGACTGCTTAAGATAATGGCTTATGTCCGTCAGATGATGGATAAATATGAGGGCGTAAGATATTCCGTGGTGGCCTCCGGCGGATTCGGCGGCGGACGCAAACAGCTGCAGTATAATATCATGGGGCCAGATCTTGATACCCTTTTTGAGATTGCCGACAGGGTGCTTGCAAAAATAAAGAAGGTGCCCGGCGTTGTGGATGCCGACCTTTCAAGTTCCAAGGCCAAGCCTGAATACAGGGTTGAAATTGACAGAAACAGGGCGCATGACCTCGGTGTGAAAATCAGCGACATTGCGTCTGCACTTAGAACAATGGTGGGTGGTGCCGAGGATATAACCAAGTTCAAGGACAACGGAGAGCTTTACCAGGTGCGTGTAAGAGCAGAGAACGGCTACCGCAACACAAAAGAACTGATAGAAGCCATGATAATTCCTGCAGCCAATGACTCAATGGTCCGCCTTGACAGCATAGC
>CACZRG010000231.1 GCA_902783485.1 uncultured Elusimicrobium sp. | reverse complement strand
TTCTAAAACATATTTGCTTAATATTAAAGCAGTGCCGTCTGAATATTTTTCCAATACTACCCATTCAATAGCCCGTTCTGTTCCATCTGCCTCATACGGATAACTTCCGAATTCTATGGTTTCAAATTTTTTAAATACAGATTCAACATCTTTCTGTCGTTCTTCCTCCAATTTCTGTGCCAACTTGTTTCTTTTTTCAGCAATTTGTTGATTTTCTTGCCCTACAGGATTTATTTTCCCGCATTTAGGACAATATTTGTCAAAAATGACATCTTTTTCCTGGTCATCATAAAAAGAATGCAAAGCTTCAAGAGCGGCAGGGGTTAATTTAGATTCATCTATTGAAACATTTTTTTGAGAAACTTCATTTTGTCGGAATATTTCTCCGCATGAGCATTGCATTAATAACGTAGGTTTGCCACACTTTACGCAATATTCAAAATCCTCATTATAAACTTTTCTACAACGAGAATTCCTGCAAATTCTTTTTAATTTATTTTTTTCACCGTTTTTGTCAATTTTTATTATTTCTTTCTGTTTTTCATTAAGTTCTCTTCCGCAATGTGGACAATATTTTATAGAACTATATCCTTGCACTGTTGATAAATCTGTGTGGCAGAAACGGCAATATTGAGACAAAACATATAATTCGCCGCCGTCTTTTGGACAATAATAGTATTCTGTTTTTTTATATTCTGTGCCACATTTCGGGCATATTTTAATCTGTTCTTCATTTTTATCGACTTTTTTTTCTGTATTTTTGTCTTTCATTTTTTTCCTATTTTTATATAAACCTTAAACTGCTCACGTCTAACTACTAACTGCTTTTGCTTACTACTTTCGCATTTTTGCCGCTGAATGATGTGCCGAACTTGAAGATCTGGCTGCATCCGGCGGATTTAAGCTCTTCTATGTAAGCCATCTTTTCTATCTGCTCCAGTGCTTCAGCCGCTGATTTTTCAAGCGTCTTTTCCAAAAGTTTGGGGTCGGCCTGTTCCTTGTCTGTTGCCTCGTGATGCTTTATCTCTATTATTATTCCCGGCAGCCTTTTTGCGTTTTTGGTGTTTGCTTTCGGTTTCATCATTATGTCCGTCCTGCCGTGTCCTGCCTCACGGTTGCCCTTTATGTCATAGCCGTATATTGAGGCCGCAAGCAGTCCAAGCATGAAGTTCTGATAGTCCTTTTCCTCCGTAAGGTCAAAATAGCTACAAGTGCTAAGCAGAAGTTTCTGCAGCGTTTTCTGCATTTCCGCCGCATTGCGTGTAAGCATTGCCGTGCTGAATGAGTTTGCAGCATTCACGGCCCTTGGCATGTCCGTCCTTAAAAACCTGTTGACAATTTCTTTAAGATATATGTGCTGTACTTCCCTGTTGGGGATTTTCAATGTGCATAAAATGTTCCCTTCTGATATTGTCTTGCCTACGCTTTTCAAATATCCGCTCTGCAGAAGAAGACTGTATGCCGCCTCGCCGTTGTATTCCAGCTCTGGGTAAATTATATTCGTATCTATGCTTTGGGTTATCGTGCCGCCGGAAATAAAGTCTTTCAGTATTTCCGCATCCTCATTGCCTATGTTTTCAAGTACGTCCCCTACAAGTTTGTTGTCAGACGTGTTCACCCAGTAAGGCAGGGCAAGGCCTTCTGATTCCACATATTTGAGCAATGACCAGGGATTGTAAATCTCCGTATTGCCGAACACATATCCGTTGTACCATTCCGCGACCTCTGCCTTCTTGTCGTCTATTCCGTAGAATGACAGCATCTCGTCAGTTTCCTGCTGCGTGAAGCCGAAATATTCGCTGTATCTGTTGTCAAGAATTGTGTCAACGATGATATTGTTCAGGCCGCTGAAAATGCTTTCCTTTGAAACCCTAGTTATGCCGGTCAGTATTCCTTTGTGCAGGTATGGGTTTGTCTTGAGCACATTTACCATCAATGCCCGCATGAATACAATCATTTTGTCATAGAAATCGTCATCATGGCTTTCCCATGCGGTCTGAATAGGCTTGTCGTACTCATCTATAAGGACAATGGCTTTCTGCCCATGATGTTTGTAAAGAAACTGGGACAGATTCAGCAGGGACATTCTGTAATCGCTTTCTTCTGCCTTTCCGTCAGCAATAGAGCTAAAAAGTTCCTTATCAACCTTGTTCAGGCTGCCGCTTTCCCTCAAATATTCATGCCGCTGATATTCCGTGCCAATGATTTTTTTCATGTCATAAATGTTTTCTTCAAAAGAAGATGCTTTGACACCCTTGAAAGAAAGCATTATCACAGGATATTTGCCCTGCTCCGACGTGTATTTTTCGCCCTGCTGCCATATTTTCAAATGACGGAAATATTTTGAAGTGTCCTCTTCGGAAAGCTGCCCTTTGTCCGTTGGTATTTCAAAAAAGGACTGGAGCATGGTCATTGCGAGCGTCTTGCCAAAACGCCTTGGACGGGTGAAAAGTATTGTCTGTATGCCGCTGTCTATTATGTCTTTGACTAAAAGTGTCTTGTCCGTATAATAGCAGTTCCCAATATTGGCAAAAATGTCTATACCCAGCGGCAGCGGGGTCTGTCTTATTTTGTCGTTCAATGTTCCGTTTACCGGCATAATTATAATTAAATTATATTAAATATACCTGCCTGATGATTTTCTTAAATAGAAAAATCTATCAATTTTTTATTTTTGCAATGTCCTTTATAAGAAGATTATTGATTTTTCAGTTTTTCCGTCATGCTGAATTTATTTCAGCATCTCTGCGGCTTAAAGAGGGCCTGAAAGTATCAATACTTTTCTTTAAAAGAGCCTTTTGCAATAACATTTTTATATGGACATTTCCCAAATGGCGTATTTTAGTTCCGGTCTGCAAAATTTCTGGCAAATTCCCGGAATATGCGTTTGTCCGGCGATGAGTCCAAAACGGCAAAAACAACTTCCCTGAAGATTCCGTCAGGATTTGTTTTCCTGAATGCCATGCTGAACAGGTCTGACATTATTTTGGGGTCGTTTCCGAATGCTCCGCAACCCCAGGCGCCAAGAATAAGCCTGCTGTAGCCGTTCTGTGCCGCAAATTTGAGCAGTCCTGTTATGCGCAGCGACATCATTCCGCAGTATTCAGTAATGGTGATTCTGCCCATGCCGTATTTCAGGTATGGCGCCGCACAGGTTATCGCGGCTGCGACGTATGTACTGTCAAGCAGATTGCCTTGCCTGTCCCGGATTATTTCAACCTTAGGCGTTTCAATAAAGGCATCCGATCCCATTTTTCCGGAAAGATTCCTGTTGTATTTGTAATACCTGAACGCTTCCCTGCTTTCCAGCGACAGCAAAAGGGAACTCTGGCGGCAGAGATCCTCTTCCTGTGCCTTTGCCCCTCTTCTTGCACCGCCGCCGATATTTACAGGATTAGCAAAATTAAGAACAAGCGGTTCATCTTTTTCATTTCCGGCTGCCTTTGCTTTCTTTGACGAGAGCATTTGAATTGCGGCGGAAAAAGAATCCGCATTGACGCAGGAAAAATGGCATTTTTCCGTAATTGCAGGATTTCGTGCCGGCTCTGCTGCGGCTATTTCGTGCGCCTCTTCTGACAATATGGTCCGGCAATGCCTCATTTCCCGGGCTGTGAGGGTTATGTTTACGGTTCTGCCGTCTTTGACATAATACCCCTGCTCCAAAAAACGCAGAGTTTCATTTAATATGTTTATTCTGTCTTCTCTCGTCTGATAAATTCTCATTTGTTTTTCCCCCCTTGAATCTGTTCTTTGTTGTACTGAACCTGTTTCAGGAACTGTGATAGCCCCCTCTCCATTACCTATCCTAATAGGTCGTGATGCTGAAATAAGTTCAGCATGACGGGAGATAAATAACTTCCAGAATTGCTAATTGCTCAATTGGAAACACTGTTGTACCATCTGTCTTTTATGAAAAAAATAAAACTGTTATGAAAATATGTCCGGATTTTATTACACTCCTGTTTTAATTGTCCTTTTGTTTTACATCTTTTTCTTTTTTTGTTTTTTTGCCGGAAATAGTTAAAGCCGGTCTTACACCTGTACGGTTGCTGTCAGCCATACAGAAAGACATCTCACCACCATAATAAATACAACTGACAGATACATTGCTGTCTTTGCCAAGAGAACGAAGCCACCACCAGCAGGTACCGCCAGTATAATTGTTTATAAAAAGTTTTCTGCCTTTGTTTTCCTTGTTTTTTGCATAAGGTGTGGGATATGCGGCTCTTGACTGATTCTTACTATAGTAAGGATACGCCTGTCTGGTTGGAGCAAGGAACACTGTACCCTCCGAAGTGGCAGGAAAATATTTCTCAGCCTCTTTGCTGCTTAGCATGAATATTCTGTCTTTAGTGCCTTCTTCCTTAAGATAAGTCTCTTTTATAAGTTTTTTTTCATCTGTACTGAATGCCTTGTTATAGAAATCCTCATTCAGCCATTTTCTTATGGAACTTGTTTCCCAGGAGGTTTCCTCCAGTTTGTCGTTATAACTTATATTGTCTATGACATTTCTGCTTAAAATCAGCGCGGAGCCGTCATCATGAACTTCCAGAACTATCCATTCAACAGAACGTCCGCTCCCGTCCGTCTCATAAGAGTATTTTCCAAATTTTATCACATTTCCGGTTTCATAGGCATAAGCACTGGAAAACAGTGTGGCAGACAGAAATACTGACGATATGGCCACCGTCAGTACAGAATTCAGTGTCCGACAGCACAGCGTTTTAAAAAACATCAATCTAAAACCTTTGTGAAAAAATCTGCTGCTTCTTCCAGTTTTATCTGTTCCTGTTCAGCGGCATTGCGCATATCCTTTACGGAAACAGTGCCGTTTTTCAGTTCTTCCTCGCCTATTATGAAAGCCCATGCCGCTCCGCTTTTGTTTGCTGCCCTCATCTGCGACTTGAAGCTGGCCTCAAAATTTGAAAAATCAGCGCTTATTCCTGCCTTGCGCAGGGAGGAAAGTAGGGCGAAGGCTTTTTCGCGGGCCTGTTTTGCGGCTTCCTTTACTGAGGCCACAACAAACACTTTTACGCCATGCTCCGCAGCAGCGAACTGTTCTTTTAACAGCAGGGCCACGCGGTCAACACCCATTGCCCAGCCTACGGCTGGCACATTCGGGCCGCCCATGGATTTTATAAGATCATCGTAACGTCCGCCGGCGGCTATGGCATCCTGGCTGCCGATGGCATTGCTGCGTACCTCAAAAACCGTGCGGGTATAATAATCAAGGCCGCGCACAAGGCTGCGGTTTACACGGAATTTAACCCCGGCAAGCTTAAGCAGCTCCTGCGTTTCAGAAAAATGAGTGCCGCAGGCTTCGCACAGCTGCATCTGCGGAGCGGTTTCCGCAAGGCGCGGCCCGTCTATTTTGCAGTCCAGGGCGCGCAGCGGGTTCTGTTCAATGCGGCCTCTGCAGGCTTCGCACAGCGTTTCGGAATGCTGTTTCAGGAATTCCAGCAGCTGCGCGCGGTAAACATTGCGGCATTCCGCACATCCGAGCGAATTAATATCCACGACAATATCTTTTATTCCGATATTTTCAAGCAGGTTAACAAGCATGGAAATTGTTTCTGCATCAGAGGCTGGGCCGCCTCCGCCGATATTCTCCGCGCCAATCTGCTCAAACTCGCGGTAGCGGCCTGCCTGCGGCCTTTCCGCGCGGAACATATTCGCTATATAGAAGAATTTGGAGTTGCGGCCTGACTGATTCAGATTGTTTTCAATATAGGCGCGGGCAATTCCGGGAGTGCCTTCCGGGCGGTTGGCTATTTCCCTCCCCCCCGCA